>JAXJYT010000216.1:0-7971 GCA_036306845.1 Acutalibacteraceae bacterium
CTCTACGCCAACGAATGCAAGGCTCTTGCAAACCTCGGCACGAAGACCTGCATCGTTTTCACCGATACCGCCCGTAAACGCGATAGCGTCAACACCGTTCATTGCCGCAATGTAGGAGCCGATAAACTTAATAATCTGATAACGCTGCATATCGATAGCAAGCTGAGCACGCTCATTACCCTCTTTTGCTGCCGCCTGAACGTCACGGTTATCGTTGGAAATACCCGAAACGCCGAGTATACCCGACTTCTTATTGCAAATGCTATTGATATCTGCGGGTGAAAGATTTTCTTTCTCTGCAATGTATGTAAGCGCAGAGGGGTCAAGAGTACCGGTACGGGTTCCCATCATAAAGCCGTCAAGAGGAGTAAAGCCCATAGAGGTATCAAAGCACTTGCCATCCTTAACGGCAGTAATTGAACAGCCGTTACCAAGGTGGCAGGTGATAATCTTCATATCCTTCTTATCCTTGCCCTCAAGCACTGCTACACGGTCGCTTGCGTACTTATGTGACGTACCGTGCGCGCCGTACTTACGAACCTGATGCTTTTCATAATACTCATAAGGAAGAGCGTACATATATGCCTTTGCGGGCATTGTCTGATGGAAGGAGGTATCAAATACTGCAACCTGCGGAATCTTGGTGCCGAAGGTCTTTATACAAGCGCGGATAGCAAGTACGTGTGCAGGGTTGTGGAGCGGTGCCATAGCGCCAAGCTCGCTTATCTGTTCAAGAACGGTATCGTTAATAAGGCAAGAGCCTTCAAAGATAGCGCCACCCTGTACTATGCGGTGACCGATAGCCGAAATTTCATCAAACGAATCTATAACCTTTGCATCGCTTTTGGTCATAGCGTATACAACTGCTTCAAAAGCTTCACTATGAGTAGGCATAGCGGTTTCTGCCTCATAAACCCTGCCATCAGCGGCCTTATGGGAAATCGCGCCCGAAACACCGATTCTTTCGCAAAGACCCTTTGCGAGCACCTGCTCATTTTCCATATCAATAAGCTGATACTTAAGTGATGAGCTACCTGCATTAACTACGAAAATTTTCATTTTTCCAACCTCACATAAGAAATTTGTATTGAAGACTGCGCCGATTTGTGATAAACTTAATCGGTAAAGTCCCATAATCTTTTATATAATACTTTATTTTAACATATTTTTCAAGTCTTTTTGCAAAGGAAGGTGTATTTTTTGTCTACCATCGGTATAATTGCGGAATTTAATCCTATGCATCAGGGTCATAAGTATATCATTGACTGCGCAAAAAAGGTCGGAAACACCGTAATATGCGCGCTTAGCGGTAACTTTGTTCAACGCGGTGACATTGCTATCCTTTCTAAAGAAGAACGTACGAAATCCGCACTTATCTGCGGCGCCGATATTGTAGCAGAGCTACCTGTGCTATGGAGTATGTCAACGGCGCAAAACTTTGCATTAGGCGGTGTTTGGCAGTTATATAACCTTGGTTGCGACACCATAATGTTCGGTAGTGAATGCGGCGATATTGATTCGCTAAAAAATGCCGCCGACGTACTGCTTAGCGATGCTTTTAATACGCTTGTCAGTGAAAGAGTAAAAAGCGGTGTAACCTTTGCCGCCGCGCGCGAGCAAGCGGCTATGGAATTAGGTGTTGATTTCAAGCTTTTAAGGGGCGCTAACGATAACCTTGGTATCGAATACATTGTTGCGGCAAAAAAGCTCAATTTGAATCTTGATTTTTGTTGTGTAACCCGTCAGGGCGCCGCGCACGACAGTGATGAGATAGTTGGCGGATACGTATCCGCTTCATTCATAAGGGAAAATCTGCTTAAGGGTAATATCGGCTACACCGAACGGTTTATGCCCCCTGCCCTTCGCGGCAAAATCAATGAATGCGATATTGCCGACATAAGCCGTCTTGAACGCGCGATTTTAAGTGTGCTTCGCACCAAATCGGCAGACGATTTTAAAAGTCTTCCCGATTTAAGCGAGGGGCTTGAAAACAAGCTTCAATTTTCGGTACGCGTGGCGGGAAGTCTACCGGAGCTTTACAATATGATAAAGACCAAGCGCTACACGCTTGCACGTGTGCGCCGACTTGTGCTTTCGGCATATTTAGGGCTTGATAACGAATTCTTTATGACAACACCGCCGTACGTGCGGCTTTTAGGCTTCAGTAAATCGGGTGAAGAGCATCTTAAGAATTTTGCAAGCATTATACCCGTAATTACACGCGCCGCGCAAATAAAGGAATTGGATACGGCATCACAAAAGGTATTTGATACCGAATCGCGCGCCACCGATATTTATGCGTTAGCATTCCCCACCCCGCTTGAATGCGGCGCAGAATTTAAACGAAAGCTTCTTAAAACAGAAGAACTGATATAAAAAAATCACCGCAAAAAGCGGTGATTTTTCTTTTATAAAACACAATTTAAAAATTCTTTTGTACGGTCTGCCTTTGGGTTTGAGAAAATCTCTTCGGGTGTACCCTCTTCAACAATTACACCGTCGGACATAAAGATTACCCTGTCGGCAACATCACGTGCAAAGCCCATTTCGTGTGTTACGACCACCATGGTCATACCCTCGCGCGCAAGCTCCTTCATAACGGCAAGAACCTCACCAACCATTTCGGGATCCAATGCGCTTGTCGGCTCATCAAAAAGCATAATATCGGGATTCATAGCAAGTGCGCGCGCAATGGCAACACGTTGCTTTTGACCGCCCGAAAGCTTACTCGGATACTCGTTAGCCTTATCCTCAAGCCCTACACGACGCAAAAGCTCTAACGCTGTTTCGCGTGCCTCTTGCTTACTTTTCTTCTTAAGGTCAACGGGTGCCAAGGTCAGATTTTCCATAACGGTAAGGTTATCAAACAAATTGAAAAGCTGGAACACCATACCGATATTTTCACGAACATTGTTTATGTTGATTTTCTTATCGGATATTTCGTATCCGTTAACGATAACGGTACCCGCATTAAATTCTTCAAGTCGGTTAAGACAACGAAGAAAAGTGGATTTACCCGAACCCGAAGGTCCGATTACAACGACAACCTCACCCTCGTAAACGTCAACCGAAATACCGTCAAGGACACTCAGCTTACCGAAGCTTTTCTTAAGTCCTTCAACGTGAATTTTAATATTTTCTTTATTAGCGGCCACGGTTTAACCTCCTTTCAAGAACCTTTGCAAGCTTTGAAAGCAAGGTTATGATAACAAGATACATTACGGCTACAATCGCCCATACCTGAAACGATTTAAACGTTATGGCAATAACGTTTTTCGCACTGTTTACAAGCTCGGGGAAACCGATAACCGAAAGAATCGAAGTATCCTTTAATGTGATTATAAACTGATTTATTATACTGGGTATCATGGTACGGATTGCTTGCGGTAATACAACCTTTTGCATTGAGCGCCAATAAGGAAGGCCAAGGCTACGCGCCGCCTCCATCTGACCCTTATCAACCGACTGTATACCCGCGCGAATGATTTCCGCCATATAAGCGCCGCAGTTAAGAGCAAGACATATCGTACCCGCAGTAAGCGCAGTAAGCGTAAAATTATCGACACCTAAAATATTCTTAAAGGCGTAGGGCACACCGAAGAACACGAAATATGCAAGAACAATCATCGGTACGCCGCGGATTGCATCTACAAATATTTGTGCAACAACGTTACAAATCTTGTTTTTAACAACGCTTAAAAGACCGAAAATCAAACCAAGTATACATGCAAAAAACAAACCGCAGAGCGCCATAAGCAGGGTCTGACCCATTGCGGTGAGCAGGATTTTCCCATACTCGGTAATGATTTGTAGCATTCTTTTATAAGCTCCTTTATACAAGGCAAGTAGGCCGACATACGCCGACCTACCGCAAGTTTAATAATTTTAAAAATTAGCCGAGATATTTTTCGATTATCTCATCATACTTGCCGTTGTCCTTAATATTCTTAAGACCTGCATTGAACATATCAAGGAATTCCTTGTTCTTTTCATCGAAGATAGCCAAGCCGTAGTCAGAGCCGTCGTTAGCAGTTTCTTCCTCAAGAACCTTGAGAGCCAAGTTACCGTCCTTGATAGAGGTAATCATAATGGGTGTATCCTCGAAGCAAGCTACTGCCTGACCGCCTGTTACTGCCTGATACATTGTGGGAGAATCCTCATAATATGTGATGGTGAACTTGTACTGATCCTTAAGGCTTTCAGCATAGGAAGCGCCCTGTGTACCGGTCTTAACGGCAACAGTCTTACCCTCTAAATCGCCAAAGCCCTTGATATCGGAATCCTTACCAACAGTCATAGACTGTGTGCAGGTATAATAACCGTCAGAGAATATCCAACCGCTCTTCTTGCGCTCTTCGGTAATGGAAGCGCCGGCGATCATAGCATCTGCCTGGCCTGCCTGACAAGCGGCAATAGAAGCATCCCAACCAAGACTGTTAAGCTTGTATTCAAAGCCCTGATCCTCGGCAATAGCGGCAAGAATTTCAACGTCAATACCAACAAAATTACCTTCAGCATCGGTATACTCAAAAGGCTTGAAAACTGTATCGGTGGCAACGGTCCATACCTTTGCGCCGTCCTTTGCGCCGCAGCCTGCAAAAAGTGTTACGCACATTGCTACTGCTAAAATAAGTGAAACGATTTTAATTGCTTTCTTCATAAAACATACTCCTTATATTTTCTATCGTTTTTTAAATGACCTTAATAATATAACACAAAAAGCTTAAAAGGTCAAGATTAAAGCTATGCTACTTAATAAAATTAAGCAGAACTTCGTTTGTCGTAAAAAAATGAAGTATTTGTTAGTTTTTTCACAATAAAAGTTTATTTTATAATGGTTATGGATATAAAAAATGCTCTCGCAACCGAGAGCATTTTTAAATTTCACTTTGATTAACCTACATTTTCCTCATCATCAATGAGTATATCCTGAACGTTAACGTTAACGCGTGTTACGGCGGTACCCGTCATGGTCTGAATTTTATCCTTAACGTTTTTCTGAACTGCCTCGGCAACCTCACGAAGTGAAGCCGAGCGCTTGATACAAATGAAAACGGTTATATCAATTGCGCCATTAATGTTTTCAACCTTTACGCCCTTAAAGGCACTTTTGGATTTTATAGAGCCCTTGATATCAATGCTCTTTTTACAAAGGGATTCTACTCCCTCTATCTCTAAAGCGGCAAGCTCTGCCATTTTTTCAAGCACCTCTGTGCTTACGGAAAGTTCTGTTCTGTTATCCTGCATAATACTTTTCCTCCGTGTATCTATTTTCGGCGCAGAGCCGATTTATATTTATTATTACAAAAACATTGTAACATAATTCTTTACACAAAGCAAGAAAAAGCTAAAAACTATTTTACGGTCACAATTTTTATATTTCCGAGCGGAATTTCGGTCTGCGAAGTTACTATATCCTGAATCTGAAGTGTTTGCGCCGTTGTAAGCCCTTCACCGCTTACGATAACGTTTATGTCCTTATCCCCTATTACCGCAACGGCGGACTTAAAGCCCTTGGCTACGAGCAATGATTCAATATTATCCTCCTGCTCTATACGGTATGCAAGGTTTTTAGTAGCGCTGATTGCTTCTTTTTTCTCCTCGTCGGTTATATTTGCGGATTTCAGCGTTTCTTCGACAAGCTCCTGCGCGGTCTTTAGTGCCTGTTCACGCTTTTGCTTTGCCGACTTAAAGTAATCGGTATCATCTTCAACCGGCTTTGCCGAGGTCGATACCGTTTCGCTCTTTTCACCGCTACTGCTACTTACATATGTTGCCTCACCAAGATACTTTTCATTCGAAGAAAACTTCATATTAAGCCAGACGGCCGCCCCCAAGCATAGCACCATTAACGCCAAAACCGCCTGACTTTTTGTAAAAACCTTACCCTTTTTCATCTTTCTGCTCCTCCTGATATGTATACTCTCTTAGATGTAATATTAAGCGCCGCGGTAACGGCGTTTTTAACCCTTTCAATTGCTATCTCACTGTCAACACCGTCACAAACGATGGCAACGCCCCTTATTTCAGGCATTATTTCGGTTACAAGCAATGCGCTTTCACCGCCGTCTGAATTCTTGACTGTAATATAGCTTTGCTTTTTGCTCTCACGGCTTTCGGCATTTTGCGTTCCGCTTGAGCTTTCGGTATCGGTCTGTGCCTCATCGGCATAGGAATAGCGTATACCGCTTTCAAGCGTTATCACTACGGTAGGCTTTCTGTCCCCCGTAATGTGACTTACTATCTGCGTTACACTTTCTTCTAATTCCTGCTTATATTGCTCGGCGGTGTATGGCTCTGACTGTTGCGGCTTTTGAGACTTGCCGTCAAAAAAAGATGAAACAAGTATTATCACCATACCGAAAATCCCGATCATCATAAGCACCTTTGGTTTCTTTAAAAGCTCTGTTATTTTTTCCTTAAGGTCAATCATTTATTACCCTCACTTCATAGTCTTCAGAGGATATAACGCGCAGTATATCGCCTTCGGGTGCGGTGGAATAAACATTAACCCTAATAATACTTATGCCGCCGTTATCCGTTTTATCCGTAATTACCTTTATTTTTCTGAAATCTATATTTTGTGTACGAAGCGCCTCGGCAAACGTTTGCTCGGCACAAGCCGCTACGCTTTCTTCAGTAACATAGCCACTGTTGGCACTGACGTCGATTTGCGGAAAAGCATTACCCCTTATTCCCGTAATGCCGCAGAGCACACTGCACAAAAAGCAAAGCGCAAAAACATATCTGACCGATGACGACATCGTACCCTCGGGACAAAGCAGATAAAGCATACCTATAAGCACGCTTGCCCCGCAAAAGCCGATTAGAAATGATGTAAAACCACTCATTTTCCTACACCCGATGTTGTTACTACGGTAAGCGAGATTATAAACATACCCGCAACCAGAAGTATGATGCCCACAAGCAAGGAAAGCATTGTATCGACCGCCTTTAAAATTCCCGATATTTTATTAAGCTCAAACAATGCCGCAACACCAGATGATACCGTTAAACAGAGCCGCCAGAGCAGAAGCTCGGCAATAGAGGGCACAAATATTGCGGCAAGCGCTACCACACCGTATATTCCAATCGAAGAGCGAAGCAATAAAACCGACGCCGATATCGTCGAAACCGCTTCGGAAAGCGCGGCGCCTGCTACGGGCACCGATGTGCCTAAAATAAACTTTGCCGTACGCATCGCAAGATTGTCTGCGGCGGCATTCACTGCGGTTTGTATACCGAGTACACCTACAAAAACGGTTGAGCAAAGCGATAAAATCCAAACTGCAAGCCGCTTGATTATATCACAAATCCCCGAATTTCTTATGAGTGGTGATACACCCGTACTGATGCTTATTGCAAGATATCCGCCCATAAGCGGCAAGACCGTAAACGAGCTTACCGCAGATACAAGCTCGGTAGCGCCAAGCAGTAACGCACTCATCGAAGCCGCAGTAACCGCATTACCCGAAAGTGTTACTACTGCCGTGAATATAGGTATAAAGGAAAGCATAAAGGCACTGCAACCCTTAACGGCACTTACCGCCGATGAAACGCTCTGCCATATATCACCCGAAACCACCGCGCAAACGGCAAGCGCCGCCGCGTAAAGCGCCGGCTCAAAGCCGCGCTTTTGCGTACCGAAGCTTGTAAACGCTGCGGTTATAAGCACGGTCCCTATTATGAACGCGCCCGCCCGCATGGGCTTTTTTATACCTCCCCTTACCAAATCCCATATATGAGAAAAAACGTTACCGATACTAATATTATTTACCCAGTTACTGTCCTCGGGGGTTATCCCGTTTTTATCTAAAAATTCCCGTACCGGATCCTCTAATGCCTCTTGTAGTCTTTCGGCGCCTAACGAATCATATGTTTCCTTGTAAGTACCGCCCGATGCCGATACGGGCAAGCTTAAGACACACATAAAAATTATAATTAAAACTGCTTTTTTCATACTCCTGCAAA
>JAXJYT010000217.1:0-7214 GCA_036306845.1 Acutalibacteraceae bacterium
ACCGAATACAACGCCGCCGCAAAGAAGCTTATGAAGGAATTAGACATACCTGTCAACGATTTGTACGAGCTTTTATACGATGAGAGCAAAAACCACTATAAATGCGAGGACCGACTGCATCTAAGCGAGGAAGGCAGTCGCCGTTGCGCCAAGAGGATTGCCGAGCTTATACGGAAAGAGCTTAAAGAAGAATAAAAAAAATAAGCCGACCTTAAATTAGGTCGGCTTTAATTATTTTACGCTGTAAGATAATATTTTACCAAGGACTGCAACAAGGTATCACGGTCAATGCGGCGGATAAGATTACGCGCGTTATTGTGGGTGGTGATGTAGGTCGGATCCTCGGACAGAATGTAACCCACTATCTGATTTATGGGGTTATAGCCCTTTTCTTTAAGTGCGTCATAAACCTCGGTCAAAATTCGACGGATTTCCTGCTCAGTCTGGTCGCCGATTGAAAAGGTCATAGTCTTATCATTCATTGTGGGTTCACTCCTTATATACGGTATATATCTATTTTATAATGTATTTTCTTAAAATTCAAGTGTGAATTTCTTAAATTTTAATTAACGTAATCAAATTCCACGTCGTAAACGCTTACTGTATCGCCCTCGTGTACACCTGCAGCCTGAAGCGCATCAATGATGCCGCTTGAGCGTAGCACTCTTTCAAAGTACTGCAACGATTCGTAATCGTTGGGGTCTACCTGATTCATAACGTCCATAAGCCACGGCGCATCCTCGACAAAGAAGACACCGTCACAAGCGCGGATATTAAAGGTGCGCTTTTTAACTACGGTGAAGTCCTCCATCGGCTTGGGCTCTGCCTCATAAACCTTGATTGCGGGAAGCTTCTGAAGCTCGCTCGCCACACAGTTAATAAGCTCTCGCGTACCCTCGGCAATGGGCGCCATAACAGGAAAGAATTTATATCCCTTGCCCTCAAAATACTCGCGGATTTTCTCTACTCGCTCCTCATCGCAAAGGTCGCACTTGTTGCCAACTATAATCTGCGGACGCTCGGCAAGCTCGTCACTGAACACCGAAAGCTCGTGATTGATTTTCTCAAAATCCTCAATAGGATCGCGACCCTCACTGCCCGAAACGTCAAGCACGTGCAAAAGCAATCGGCAACGCTCTACGTGACGCAAAAACTCATGTCCGAGACCTACGCCCTCGCCCGCGCCCTCGATAAGACCGGGGATATCCGCCATAACAAAGGAAGTTCCTTCCTCTATTCTGACAACACCAAGAACAGGGGTAAGCGTTGTAAAGTGGTAGTTGGCAATTTTCGGTTTTGCCTCACTCACCACGGATATAAGCGTTGATTTGCCAACGTTTGGAAAGCCTAAAAGACCGACGTCGGCTAAAAGCTTTAATTCAAGCGTTACGTCAAGCTCTTCACCCGGATTTCCGTTTTTGGCAAAACGCGGCACCTGACGGGTAGCCGTTGCAAAATGCTGATTACCCCAACCGCCGTTACCGCCCTTGGCAATAACAACGGGTGTTTCATCCGAAATATCGGCAATGATTCTGCCCGTTTCGGTTTCCTTTACAAGTGTTCCGCGCGGAACGTTTATTATAAGCGCAGGCGCCTTTTTGCCCGAGCATTTAGATGCCCTGCCGTTTTCACCGTTTTCGGCACAGTACTTGCGCTTGTATCTGAAATCTGCAAGGGTAGAAAGGTTATCATCCGCCTTAAATATAATGTCGCCGCCCCTGCCGCCGTCGCCGCCGTCGGGACCGCCTGCCGCAACATATTTCTCACGGTGGAATGATACGGCACCGTTGCCGCCGCTACCCGCCTTAAGATGTATATTCGCAATATCTACAAACATTTATGCTTCCTCTATATCCTCTTCAAAAAATCCTTCAAAGTCTTCATCAAATACCGGCTCTGCCTCAAGCACCTGCTGATACAGCTCTTTAGCCTGTTCTAATTTGCTTTCATCTACATAAATATCAACTGCAAAAAAACTACCGCCAAAGCCAACGTGCATACCGTCTTCCTCATCATCGCACGAAAACGCAATGCCGTTTTCGGTAAGAATATCCTTATATATTTCTGCGGTAACAACGTTATCAACCGATACCGCAAGCACGGGTGTTGTTATTGTGGTTTTTTCAATTTCCTCTTTTTGTGCAATAGCACGCTCATAAGCCTCAAATGTCTGAAGCTCGGCGCCGCACTTAACACAGATTTCGGCATCGTTTTCACAGGGTGTTCCGCATACGTGACAGTTTTTCATAGGATTTCTTCCTTTCGCACAACACTAATAGTATTAACTATTTTAAAAAAATATCCGAGCAGCATACTCAAAAAGTTCGCCGCTCGGATTCAGTTCGAAAAAATTATTGTTCTACAGCGTAGATACTAACCTGCTTGCGGTCCTTACCTACACGCTCAAACTTAACCTTACCGTCGATAAGAGCAAACAAGGTATCATCAGAGCCACGGCCAACGTTGTTGCCGGGATGAATGTGTGTTCCTCTTTGGCGAACGAGAATGTTGCCTGCGAGCACGAACTGACCGTCGGCACGCTTAACACCAAGACGCTTGGACTCACTGTCACGACCGTTCTTGGTAGAACCCATTCCCTTTTTATGAGCGAAAAGTTGAATGTTAATCTTTAACATTTGTTACACCTCCGTAATCTTCAATCGTTTACTGTACTGTTTTGAAAGCTCACTTATATGAAGGCGAAAGCCCTCAAGCACTGCGCGTGACTGCGCACTTGGATTTTTGACACAAATTTTCATCATTCCGTCAAAAACTTCGGCATCGCATCCGTCACCGATTATTTCGGTTATGGTGTTTGCCGCCATGTATGCCGCACTTGATACGGCAGAGCATACAAGCTTACCTTCAAGGTCATCACAGTTATTACTGCTGTGACCTGCAACCTCAAATCCGCAAATTCCTGCGGCGTCAGATAAAAAGGCTATCTTAGTCATAATTAGCCAATCTCGGTTATCTGTACCTTTGTATAGGGCTGTCTGTGACCCATCTTGCGGGAGCTGCTCTTCTTCGGCTTATAGGTAAATACTGTTACCTTTTTGCCCTTACCGTTCTTAACAACTGTTCCTTTAACGAAAGCGTCTTTAACGTAAGGCTTGCCAACCTTAAGAGCTCTGTTGCTTACAGCAACGACCTTGTCGAAGGTTACCTCTTCGCCAGCTTCAACGTTAAGCTTCTCAACGTAGATAACATCACCGTTTTCTACACGATACTGCTTACCGCCGGTTTCGATAATTGCGTACATTTCTTTACACCTACCTGATATTTAACAGTCTCGCTACGGGGGGCGCGCACCCGAATTTCAGGCGCAACTTTAAAAGCCCACAATATGCGGCTTAACGATTTTACCACAACAATGCAATTTTGTCAAGCAATTTTTTGTTGTTGTAATTTTGGCGCTTTTATGATATTATATAATGGAATATATATGTAGTTTTATAAAGAGGTTATATTATGAGCGAAATCATCGAGAAAAAACGCGTACTAAGCTGTATCCAACCAAGCGGAATGCTTACCTTGGGCAACTATCTTGGCGCGCTTAAGAATTGGCTTTTAATGCAGGATGAATTTGACTGTACCTATGCGGTAGCAGATTTACACGCTATCACGGTACGTCAGGACCCGCAAAAGCTCCGCCAGCAAATCTATTCGACCTGCGCCTTGCTTCTGGCTTTGGGCCTTGACCCTGAAAAGAGTACCCTTTTCGTACAGTCGCACGTGGCAGAGCACACCGCGCTTTCATGGTTGCTTTCCTGCAACACACAGTTTGGCGAAATGTCACGTATGACACAATTTAAGGATAAATCCGCAAAGCACGCCGATAATGTTAACGTGGGCCTTTTCTCATACCCCGTGCTTATGGCGGCAGATATACTTCTTTATCATCCCGATTTCGTGCCCGTTGGCGCCGACCAGAAGCAGCATCTTGAAATTGCTCGTGATATTGCAACACGTTTTAACCATATCTACGGTGACGTTTTCACTATTCCCGAGCCATACATTCCCAAAACGGGTGCCCGCGTAATGTCACTTCAGGACCCGACAAAGAAGATGTCCAAGTCGGATGAAAACCTTAATTCGTGGGTTGCGATTCTTGACGACCGCGATACCGTTATCCGCAAGTTCAAGCGTGCCGTTACGGATAGTGAGGCTTGTGTCAGACTTGCCGAGGATAAGCCCGGCGTATCAAACCTTATAAACATATAGAGCGCTGTTACGGGTAAATCCGTTGCTGATATCGAGCGCGAATTCGACGGCAAGGGATATGGCGACTTCAAGCTTGCCGTTGGTGAGACCGTTGCCGATGAGTTAGCTCCCATCAAGGCGCGTTACGATGAAATTATCAAGGATAAGGAAGAGCTTACGCGCATCTTCCGTGAGGGTGACCTCCGCGCAGAGCGCATTGCCCGCAAGACCTACTTTAAGGCTATGAAAAAGGTTGGCTTTGTGTTATGATTTTTCCGCTTATCGGAAACGAAAACGTTAAAGGCGCCGTAGAAAACGCCATCAGCGCTCGTCGTATCCCCCACGCCATTCTGATCGAAGGTGATGCGGGACTTGGCAGACATACTCTGGCGCACTTTATTGCCAACGCCGCAGTTTGCGCGGCAGAGGTACGCCCCTGCGGCGAATGTAAGGGTTGCAAAATGTTCGGCGCGATGTCGCACCCCGATGTTCTTACAATAGCGCCCGAAGACAACAAAAAGAACATAACCGTGGCTCAGATCCGTACCCTTCGTGCCGATGCTTATATAAAGCCGCACTCGGCAGATTTCAAGGTGTTTATCATTGACGGAGCCGAGCGTATGAACGAACAGGCGCAAAATGCACTCTTAAAGGTGCTTGAGGAGCCGCCCGCAAACGTAATCTTTATATTGGTATCACTTTCGCGCACCATATTGCTTGAAACTATCGTGTCAAGGTGCACCGTGCTCTCACTTTCCGCACCCGAGCAATCGGCGGCTATAGAACACCTTCAAAGCGCCACCGATTACGACGCCGATAAAATTTCGGTGGCAGTAAAGCAGTCCGGCGGTAATATCGGCGCGGCGCTAAATTTACTTTGCGGCAAGGCAGACAGTCTTGCGGTGGCTACGGCAAAGCAGTTTGTAAAGCTTCTTTTTACGGGAAGCGCGGCGGATTTGCTTGTGCTTCTTCATCCGCTCGAAAAAAACCGTGTTGCTACGGCAGAATTTTTTAGCGAACTGCGGCTTTGCATTTTAAGCGAAATGCGCGCAAGCGCCAACAACGCCGTAAAATGCCGTGCGCTTGACACTCTTTATGAAAGCACTCGCAGATATTCCGAGCTTTTAAACACAAATATAAATCTTCCGTTGCTCTTTTGCGCGCTTGTGTGTAACTCAAAGCAATTAGTAGAAAGGTAAATATATATGACAGAAGTTATTTCAGTAAAATTTAAGGACGCGGGCAGAAGTTATTACTTTGACCCCGCGGGCAAGTCCTTTATAAAGTCGCAGAACGTTATCGTTGAAACCGCAAACGGTCTTGCCTTCGGTAGTGTCAGTGAGGCTAATCACACCGTTGACGATTCGCAGGTTGTAAGTCCGCTTAAAAAGGTTATCCGCCTTGCGACCGAAGAAGACCTCAAACGCATTGAAGATAACAACAAAAAGCAGGATGAAGCATTTGCAATTTGCGAAAAGAAAATTGCCGAGCATAAGCTCGAGATGAAACTCACACAGGTCGAGTACTCTTTTGACGGCAGCAAAATCACCTTCTTTTTCACCGCCGACGGACGCATCGACTTCCGTGAGCTTGTAAAGGACCTTGCGGCTCATTTCCATACGCGGATTGAGCTTCGGCAGATCGGTGTCCGCGACGAAGCGCGTATGCTCGGCGGCATTGGCATCTGCGGTCAGCCCTATTGCTGTAAGCAGTTTTTAAACGATTTCCAACCCGTTTCTATCAAGATGGCAAAGGAGCAGGGCTTGTCCCTTAATCCCACCAAAATTTCGGGTAGCTGCGGCAGGCTTATGTGCTGCCTTAAGTACGAGCAGGATTCGTACGAGCATCTGATTTCCATCACACCCGGTATCGGCGCTACGGTTAAGACCGAAAACGGTGTCGGTATCGTAAGCGATGTAAATCTTATTACGGGCAACCTCATTGTACGTCCTAAGGAAGAGGACGGAATTCCCTTTAAAACACATCGCAGTAAGGTTAAGATTCTGTCCCGCGGCAAGCGTTCAAAACAGCAGGACGATGAAGCGACAGAGGAAAAATAGCACTTGATTTTTATGTCGAATGTTGTTACAATATACTCATTGGGAAACCAATAAGCTATAATATAAGAGATTTATCTCTTTATTCCTTTTTAATGGAGGTGTAAATCAATGGCTTTTAAGATTACTGACGAGTGCATCAGCTGTGGTGCTTGCGTTGCAGGTTGCCCCTGTGATGCTATCGCTGAAGGCGATGCTCATTACGAAATCGATGCAGATAAGTGCTGTGATTGCGGTGCTTGTGCAGCAGGCTGCCCCGTAGAGGCTATCGTTGAGGAATAATTTGTACTTAAATTTTCTTTAATATAAAAAACCGTTGGATATCCAACGGTTTTTTATTTTTATATATTTTGTTACTCAGTCTGATTACTTAAAAACTTTGCCGCAACAGTAGCAAGTTTTACATCACTGTCCTCGGCAACACGCGCGTTATCGTTGGCACAAAGCACCACCGCGCCCGTAACATCACCCGCAGAAATTATCGGCACGGCAACACAAAGCTTACGTTCTACACCCTGTACCGCGTAGATTTCCTCACCCGATGTGCAAATTTTACTGCGTCTGCTCTCGATTATATCCTCAAGCTCAGAGGTTATCGGCCTCTCAAGCACTTCTTTTTTAGAAACACCCGCCGCCGCAATGCAGTGGTCACGGTCACAGATAAGTACCGAAAGCTCGGTGCTACCAGAAAGCGCCTCGGCATACTCTGCCGCAAAGGTCGCCAGCTCCCCCATCGGCGAGTACTTCTTGAAAATCACTTCCCCACCCGCATTGGTATAAATTTCCAGAGGGTCTCCCTCACGAATCCTCATCGTTCTTCTGATTTCTTTCGGGATAACAACCCTACCTAAATCATCTATACGGCGTACAATACCTGTTGCTTTCATATATAAAAACTCCTTTTCACTATTTAATGGTGTGGAGTTAGTATGTGGAATATTGCCATTATTATAC
>JAXJYT010000218.1:0-2254 GCA_036306845.1 Acutalibacteraceae bacterium
AATTTATTTAGGTGCTGAGGAAGATGTGTTTTCGCCTGTAGATAGAAGTAGTTTTGATTATATTATTGGTTCTTCCCACTATTTTTGTATTGATGGCAAGTATTATCCCATTGACTCAAATTATGATTATTTCAAAAAGTGTCTTGAAGCTTTTCAGTATGATATACCGAAATTAGCAGAGGTTTATTATTCGTCTTTTTGTCAATATATAAGTTTAAGGAAACCTGACATAATAGGACATTTTGACTTAATAACAAAGTTTGATGAGTTAGATGCCTCGTTGTTCTTGCGAAATGATGTATACAATAAAATTGCCGAAAAATATGTAATAGAAGCAGCTAAAAGCGGATGTGCTTTTGAGGTAAATACGGGCGCTATTGCAAGAAATTTACGCACCGCACCGTATCCTGCTGCCAATTTATTGTATATACTGAAAAAATCTAATGCAAAGCTTATTCTTTCATCAGATAGCCACGATATAAAAACCCTTGATTTTGGGTTTGATGAAGTTAAAAAATATCTTTGCGATATTGGATTCACCGAATTATTCACACTATACGACGGCAAATTTATTAATTATAGCATATAAGAAATCAATATTAGAGAACAAAAAATAATAGGAAAGGAGTGAGAACGTGGCAGATAAGTTTATTTTACATTCAAATTATAGTCCTACGGGGGACCAACCCGAAGCCATTGAACAGTTGGTTGATGGCATAAACAAGGGCTACAAAGAGCAGACCTTACTCGGTGTTACGGGTAGCGGTAAAACCTTTACAATGGCTAATATTATTGAGCGTGTCAATCGCCCCACCCTCGTTCTCGCTCACAATAAGACCCTTGCGGCACAGTTGTGCAGTGAATTTAAAGAATTTTTCCCCGAAAATGCGGTGGAGTATTTTGTATCCTATTATGATTACTATCAGCCCGAGGCATATATTCCCGGCACAGATACTTATATAGAAAAGGATTCTGCCATAAATGATGAAATTGATAAGCTTCGCCACTCTGCTACTTGCGCGCTTTCTGAACGCCGCGACGTTATAATCGTTGCCAGCGTGTCCTGTATATATTCGCTTGGTAATCCCATTGATTATCGCAGTATGGTCATATCACTTCGCGCGGGTATGCAAAAGGAACGTGATGAGCTTATCCACAAGCTTGTCGATTTACAGTACGAGCGCAACGATATAAACTTTGTCCGTAACAAGTTCCGCGTACGCGGTGATACGGTTGAAATTTATCCTGCATATTCCTATGAAAATGCTATCCGTGTTGAATTTTTCGGTGATGAAATTGACCGCATTTCTGAAATAAACACCGTAACGGGTGAGGTTAAGCAGTTTTTATCGCACACAGCAATTTATCCTGCTTCGCACTATATTGTTCCGCAGGATAAGCTTAATGATGCGTTAGAGGAATTACGGCTTGAGATGGAAGACCGCGTAGAATTCTTTAACGAAAACGGCAAGCTTATTGAGGCGCAGAGAATACGTCAACGCACAGAATACGATATCGAGATGCTTCGTGAAATCGGCACCTGCAAGGGCGTTGAAAACTATTCGCGTGTGTTAAGCAGACGAGAGCCGGGCAGTACGCCCTCAACCTTGCTTGATTATTTTCCCGATGATTTTCTGCTTTTCGTGGATGAGTCGCACGTAACGCTTCCGCAGGTGCGAGGTATGTTCGGCGGTGACAGGGGAAGAAAGGATAATCTTATAGAATACGGTTTTCGTCTGCCATCGGCTTACGATAACCGCCCCCTTAATTTTGAGGAGTTTTATTCCCATATAAATCAGGCGGTGTTCGTATCGGCTACACCAGGTGAGTTTGAGCGCCAGCACGCCGCAAGCGTTGTAGAGCAGGTAATAAGACCTACGGGACTGTTGGACCCGCTTATTACGGTTAAGCCAAGTGACGGACAAATTGATGATATAGTATCGCAAATTAACATCCGCGCCGAACGCGGTGAGCGTGTGCTTGTTACCACGCTTACCAAAAAAATGGCGGAGGATTTAACCGATTATCTTGAAAAACTTGGTATAAAGGTACGCTATATGCACTATGATATAGATACCATTGAGCGTATGGAGATTATACGCGATTTGCGCCTTGGTGAGTTTGACGTGCTTGTAGGTATAAACCTCTTGCGTGAGGGACTTGATATACCCGAGGTGTCCTTGGTCGCCATACTTGATGCCGATAAGGAGGGCTTCCTTCGTAGTGAAACCTCACTTGTGCAGACCATAGGTCG
>JAXJYT010000219.1:0-3929 GCA_036306845.1 Acutalibacteraceae bacterium
AAATATACACAATGTGATATTAAGATTAATATCTTAGTATTTGTGTTTTGGAGGTGGATTTTATTTTGAGTGGATTAAATATTATCAAGGTATTTAAATAAGTATATGTAAACGATATAATTATTTTGTATAATTTTATTTATTGTATTCTAAATTTTTGTTGCAAAGAATTTCAGTAAGAAAGAGGAAATTTTGTGAAAAAGGTTTTTAACGTTATCAAAACAACTTTTATATGGTTGATTGTGGCCTTCGCGGTGTTTATGATGATTTTCACCGTTATTTCCGTTACAACCTTCAACCGTAATGACCGTAACATTTTCGGTTATCGTGCTTATATTGTAAATTCAGACTCAATGGCTAAAACTGATTTTAACGCTGGTGACTTAATCTTCACAAAATGGGTTGAGCCAACAACACTTAACGAAGGCGACATCATCACCTTCATTTCACAAAACAGTGAAAGCTTTGGTGAGACCGTAACCCATAAAATCAGACGCGCAACTCTTGATGCAAACGGCGAGCCCGGTTTTGTAACCTACGGTACTACAACCGATACGGATGACGCCACAATAGTTACCCACCCATATATACTTGGTAAATATCAAACACATGTTAAGGGTCTTGGAACATTCTTTAATTTCCTCAAAACGCCGCAAGGATATATAATTTGCATATTCGTTCCATTTATGCTTCTGATAATCTATCAGGGTGTAAACTGCATCCGCTTGTTCCGCCGTTATAAACAAGAGCAGCTTGAAGAGATGCAAGCCGAAAAGGATAAACTTGAAATTGAGCGTGCAGAGAATGCAAAAATGATCGCAGAACTTCAGGCGCTGAAGGCACAGCTTGAAGGTCAGAATGCACAACATTCTGAAAATTCAGACCCCATCACAGATAGCAATAATACGGAAGCTAACGAATAACTTAGATTAGAAGAAAGGAATGATATTACTTGAATCCATTTCTTAAAAAATTTTGGAATATTATTTCAACCGTTATTGTTGCACTGATAGTTTTATGCGCAATATTTTTAATGGGTTCTCGTTTACTCGGTTACCGAGTGTTCACGGTAATTTCGGGTAGTATGGAGCCGAAGTATAGCGTTGGTGATCTAATCTATGTTAAGCAGGTTGACCCCGACGGAATCAAAAAGGGTGATATAATAACCTTTATTCTTAACGAACAGTTAACGGTCGCTACCCACCGTGTTGAAGCGGTTGATGCCGAAAACCGTTACTTCTATACAAAGGGCGATGCCAACGAAACGATAGATGCCTCACCCGTACATTTCAACAACGTAATCGGCGTTCCGCAGTTCAGCATTCCGCTTTTGGGATATGTTTCCAATTTTATTCAAAACCCACCCGGTACATATATCACTATAGGTGTCGGTCTAGTTCTGATAATTGCAGTTTTTGTACCTGACATTATAAAGAAAGATAAAGGTACAAAAAAGGCAGATGAAAATTCGCAAGATTTATCCGAGGAGGAAGAAAAACAATGAAAAAGAAAATCGCAGTCATTTCCCTTGCGGTTGCAATTTTTGCAATTGCAGTAGTTGGCGGATCGCTTGCTTGGTTTAATGACACCGACACCGTAGAAAACACATTCGTTGTCGGCGACATTGACATTGAGCAAATTGAAGAAAACGCCGACGGCACAGAGTTTACACAGAATCAAGTTATGTTACCTATCGTTAACACAACCTCGCCTTCAAGTGATGCAAACTATATTGATAAAATTATTACTGTAGAAAACACCGGCAAGAACGACGCTTACATACGTACATACGTTGCAGTCCGTTCGGATTTAGTACCGCTTCTTACACTTGATTTTACGGGCGCTACTGAAAACGGTTGGGTTAAGGATACACACACCGAAACCTCTGCCACTATTGATGGTGCGGACTACACACTTGTTAGCTATACCTACTCCCCTATCCTTAATAACAAGGATGCTCAAAGCGGTAAGGTTACTTCCACGCTTTTAAAGGGCGTATATATGAACGCAAACGTTGATGTTGTTAAAAGTGATGATGGTTCAGTTGCCAACTTTGTTGTTGACGGCACTGCGGTTACCACCTTCAACGTGAATACAGATGTTGTAGATGTTATCGTAACTACACAAGGTATTCAGGCTTCGGGATTTGGCGATGCCAAAACCGCAGTTGACAGTGCATTCCCGCACAATCCTTGGTATGTAGCACCAACAAATCCATAATTAGTTTTTAATTTATTTAAATAAAAGTCACTGGAGGCAAAACAATGAAAAACAAATCCACAAAACGTGCACTTATATCAAGTGCCATTGCGCTTGTTGTTTGCATTGCAATGCTTGTTGGTTCCACTTTTGCGTGGTTTACCGATAACGTTTCAAGCGCTAACAACATCATCAAGTCGGGCAACTTAGACGTTATGCTCGAGTACAGCGTACTTGATGCTTCTGGCAACTGGACACAGTATGCAGAGGTTCTCCCCACAACCAAAATTTTCGATTATGAAAAATGGGAGCCCGGTTACACATCGGTTGCTAAATTCAGAGTAACCAACAACGGTTCTTTAGCTCTTAAGTATCAGTTAAGCGCTGACGTTATAAGCGAAACCGAAGGTGTTGACAAAGACGGACAGAGCTTTAAGCTTTCTGAATTCTTAAAGTACGGTGTTACAGGCGTTATTGATGCTATTGAAGAGCGCGACCTTGCTTTAGCAATTGCAAACAATGATTTCGACTCTTTTAATTTAAAAACAAGCACATTAGCACAAGGCGCTTATGATGAGGTTGGTATGGTTATTGCAATGCCCACAACTGTTGGAAATGAAGCAAATCATAATGGCATTGATATCCCAACAATACAGTTTGGTATCAATCTGCTCGCCACACAAAGCGTAAGTGAATCTGATAGCTTTGGAAATAATTATGATGCGCTTGCAACGTTTGAAAACGGCGTGCACGTAATTGATGATGATGCCACCGAAACAAAAGTTAATGACGACAACACGTTTACCACTACTAATGAATCCGGCACATTTAAGACATCGGGTACAACTACTGATGGTAAGGAACCGGTAGCTACAATCGATAATACTGCTAAAAGTAAAATTACCGTTGAAGCTGACGGCAAAAATGTTCTTACATATGACATTAAGGTAACTGATCACGTTGGTGATGTTACGGTTGAGCTTTACGTTGGTAAGGGATTACGCGCAGTTAAGGTATATCACGAAGGCACAGTAATGTCTGATACTGAATATGATTACAATTCACTTACAGGCTTTATTACCTTTGTAACCGATAGCTTCAGTGTATTTGATATCGCTTTCGTTGATGCATCGGATAATAGCATTCCCTTTGCTGATGTAAGCATTGATCACGAAAACATTGGCGTAGATATTGAGTGCATTTCCGGTTGGAGTCCATTAAGAACGATAAATCTTGATTCTGCATATAAATTTGTTGCTGTTGATACCGAAGAAGATTTAATTGATAATCCATACGCTTCATGGCATGCTGACTTTGTTTGCAAGTTAAGTGATGACATTGTAACTGACAAAGATAACGGCAAAAACATCGGTATCGCAGGCGCATACGGCACTTGGGGTTGGTTGGGCTTTGATGCCGAAAGCCTTGGTGTTACCGAATTACCCGGTAATACAGAATTCCGCCTTTTAAAAGACTTTGCGGATATTTATATTGATTACTATTCCGTTTGTACCGAGGTTAAGGAATTCCGTTGCGGTGCATTTAACGATGGTGATTGCGGAAAGGGCGTTACACTTACCGTTGAGCTTCGTCTTTACGAAACTAAGGATCCCGCAGACACCGAAACCAACACTGCAAACGAAGAAACCGGTAATTATATTACAATCGGAAGATACGAATATGTATTCTAATTAATACAGTTAATATATATAATATAAATTATACTATAT
>JAXJYT010000220.1:0-6632 GCA_036306845.1 Acutalibacteraceae bacterium
ACCTTTTCGCTTATAGCGTAGATTTCCTTCTGAAGCTCTTCCTGCTTAGCCTTGATAGCTTCAATGTCCTCGCCCTTAAGAGCTTCCTTAAGAGCTTCCGTAGCGGTTTCGAGCTTGCCTTTTTCTTCTTCGGAAAGCTTATCACCGAATTCGCTTACGGTCTTTTCGGTCTGATAAATCATCTGGTCGGCGTTGTTGCGAACGTCAACTGCCTCGCGACGCTTTTTGTCCTCAGCCGCATAAGCTTCAGCTTCCTTAACTGCCTTATCAATATCATCCTTGGACATATTTGTGCTTGCAGTAATAGTAATATCGTTTTCCTTGCCTGTACCAAGGTCCTTAGCCGATACGTGAACGATACCGTTGGCGTCGATATCAAACGTTACTTCAATCTGGGGAATACCGCGGGGAGCAGGAGCAATACCGTCAAGATGGAATACACCAAGTGTTTTATTGTCCTTTGCAAATTCGCGTTCGCCCTGAAGCACGTGTACTTCAACCGAGGTCTGACCGTCAGCCGCAGTAGAGAATATCTGACTCTTCTTGGTAGGAATGGTGGTGTTGCGTTCGATTACCTTTGTAGAAACGCCACCCATGGTTTCAATACCAAGAGAAAGGGGAGTAACGTCGAGAAGCAAGAGACCCTTAACGTCGCCGCCTAAAACGCCTGCCTGAAGTGAAGCACCGAGTGCTACGCATTCATCGGGGTTGATGCCCTTGAAGGGCTCGGTGCCCATAAAGCTCTTAACAGCTTCCTGAACTGCGGGGATTCTTGACGAACCGCCAACCATAAGAACCTTGTTGATTTCACTCTTGTTAAGACCTGAATCGGCGAGTGCCTGACGAACGGGACCCATTGTTGCTTCTACGAGGTCTGCCGTAAGCTCATTGAACTTAGCGCGTGTAAGCGTAGTTTCAAAGTGCTTGGGACCTGTGGAATCTGCAGTGATGAAGGGAAGGTTAATGTCGGCAGTTGTCATACCCGAAAGGTCGATTTTTGCCTTTTCAGCGGCTTCCTTTACACGCTGCATAGCCATCTTATCATTTGAAAGGTCGATACCTTGTTCTGCCTTGAAGGTGCTTACGATATGGTCCATAATGCGCTTATCGAAGTCATCACCGCCAAGCTTGTTGTTACCTGCGGTAGCAAGAACCTCCTGAACACCATCACCCATTTCGATGATGGATACGTCAAATGTACCACCGCCGAGGTCATATACCATAACCTTCTGGTCGTCTTCCTTGTCAATGCTGTATGCAAGAGCGGCAGCAGTCGGCTCGTTTATAATACGCTTAACATCAAGACCTGCAATTTTACCTGCATCCTTGGTTGCCTGACGCTGTGCATCGGTGAAGTATGCGGGAACGGTGATTACCGCCTCGGTTACTGTCTGACCGAGGTAGCTTTCTGCATCGGCCTTGAGCTTCTGAAGAATAATAGCCGAAATTTCCTGCGGTGTGTATTTCTTATCGTCAATCTGTACGGTGTAAGCGGTACCCATTTCACGCTTGATAGAGCTTATTGTTCTGTCGGGGTTGGTGATAGCCTGACGCTTAGCAACCTGACCTACCATACGCTCACCGGTTTTTGAAAAAGCAACTACGGACGGTGTCGTACGCGCACCTTCAGCATTAGCGATAACAACGGGCTCGCCGCCTTCCATAACGGCAACGCAAGAGTTTGTTGTACCTAAGTCAATTCCTATAATTTTTCCCATGATAAAAATCCTCCTAAAGATTTGAATATATTATTTAAAAAAGCCTTTAAAGCTTTAATTTGCTACCTTAACCATAGCGGGACGTATAACGGTATCACCGAGCTTATAGCCCTTTTGAAGCACCTCGGCGATTACGTTTTCACCTAAGGTCTCATCCTCAACGTGCATTACTGCTTCGTGGAAATTAGGGTCAAAGCTATCGCCTGCGGCGGCTACCTCAACGATACCTAAGTTGGTGCCAAGCGCCTCAAACTGCTTTACGATAAGCTCAATACCTTTGATATAATCTGCGCTTTCTTTATCCGAAGCGGCGGCGCGGTCAATATTATCAAGGATTGGCAAAAGCTGCTTGATTATACCGGCTTTCGCAAATTCTGCAACACCGCTTTTTTCGCGCTCGGTACGCTTTTTGTAGTTATCAAATTCTGCGGCGGTGCGGGCAAGAAGGTCATTTTTTGCTTCAAGCTCTGCCTTTAACGCCTCAAGCTCTAAATCCTTTTTGGATTTCTTTTTTTCCTTCTTTTCCTCTACAGTGGCTTCGTTGTTTGTGTTTTTAACATCTTCCACTTTTATTCCTCCATATCATCTACCGCGCGGGTTATAAGCTGGGTTAGCTGTTGCGCGGTGTATTTTACACTGGGTATTATTTGCTCGTATGCCATTCGGTCAGGTCCGATTATTCCTATTGCGCCGCAGTAACTGTCGCCGCAGTAGTACCTTTCAAATACGATTACCTTTCCGTTAAGCTCGTCAAGTGTAGTTTCGTTGCCGAAAATTACGTTAGAATCCTTTGCCGCATCAAGAATGCTTATCGCGGTATCGGGATGATTGTTTAGCAACGTAAGCTTATGTGCGTGTTCATCACTGCAAAAGCCGTAAAGAGCGGGGGAGTTACTGATATTAACGCTTGACTCTGCCGCCGACTGTGCCATTTCAAAAAGCGCGGTCACGAGAGGCATAAGCGAGAGCGAATTTATCCCACACGCTGCAATTATGCTTTGAAGATTTGCTCTGTCAAAGCTTGCGAGCGGTTTTTTTAGAAGTTTTTCGCGTGTAAGCCGTAAAAAGCTTTCGGATATGTCGCCGTTTACACCGTCTGATATATGACATACACGGCTTGCGGTACGCCCATCTGAAAAAACGGTAAGTAATATTGCGGTTTTTCGGCTGACGGGTAATAACTGAACCTGCTTTAAAAACACATCGGGCTTTACGATAAAACAGGAGATAGCAGGATAACCCGTAAGCTCACCTAACGCCTTGGCGGCGGTAATCGGTAAGTTTTGAAGCTCGCATCCCGCAGGGGATATCAGATTGTTTATATAATCCTTAGTGTGACTTGGTAACAGACCTTCGCTAAGCAAACTGTCTATATAAAGCTTATAGCCTAAACTCGTGGGCACTCTTCCTGCCGAGGTGTGCGGTTGGCTTAAAAGACCTAACGTACAAAGCTCGTTCATTTCGTTTCGTAACGTGGCAGAGGAGGGCGCATTTTCGATAAGGTTTGTTAAAATCTTGGAGCCAATTGGCTCGCCGGTTTCTATATAAGCCTTAACAATTGCCGAAAGCACTGCCTGCTTTCTTGAAGAAAGTTCCATAGCCTCACCACCGTTTCTGGCATTTAGCACTCTAATCGTACGAGTGCTAACAATTACATTATAACCTGTATTTTCCAAAAGTCAATACTTTTTGAAAATATTTTTTGACTTTCCCTGACTTTTACAATTTATTCATAAAATCTTGTAAATTTGGTACGTTACATATATAATGTATGTATGACTGATTTATGGAATTATTTAAAAACTGCAAGTAAACCCATATTGCTTTACGGTATGGGGGATGGCGCCGATAAAATCATATCGGTGCTTAATAGGTACGGTATTAAAATATCGGGTGTTTTTGCATCCGACGGTTTTGTGCGCAAAAAAATCTTTCACGGGTTTGAGGTTTGCGATTATACCACCGCAAAATCCAGATTCGGTGATATGATTGTGCTTTTGTGCTTTGGCACACCGCTTGGTTCGGTTATTGATAATATAAAAAGAATTGCCGCCGAGCAGGAATTATACGCGCCCGACGTACCGGTATACGGGAATACGCTTTTTAATATGGAATACGCGCGCGAAAACACTGATAAGCTACGATATATATATAATCTCCTGGCAGATGAGCAGTCAAAAAAGGTTTTTGAAAACACCGTATTATATAAGCTTTCGGGCGATATACGGTATTTGTTTGACTGTGAAAGTGAACCGAGGGAGGCGTATGAAGCTATTCTGAAATTAACCGATACCGAAACCTATTTTGATTTGGGTGCGTATCGTGGCGATACCGTAGCAGAATTTCTACATTATACTAAAGGGTATAATAAAATCGTGGCAGTCGAGCCGGATAAGAAAACCTATATCAAGCTTTGCACCGCAACAGAGGGAATAAAAAATATAACAAATATAAATGCTGCTGTAAGTGATAAATGCGGAAAAATAGAGTTTTGTATGAATGCATCACGCGGGTCGAATGCCGCGGGTGGCGTGCTTATAGACAGTATAAGCGTTGACAGCCTTTTGAATTACGGTGCGCCTACATTTATAAAAATGGATATAGAGGGGGCAGAGCTTGCCGCGGTAACGGGGGCAACAGAAACCCTTATAAAGCATAAGCCAAAGCTTCAGCTTGCCGCATATCATCGTAGCGAGGATTTGATAGTGTTACCGCTATCGGTGCTAAAAATCAACCCTGAATATAAGCTTTATATGCGGCATTTTCCTTGTCTTCCATCGTGGGATATAAATTACTATTTTATATAAAATTAATTAAAAAGCACTATATAATTGGTAGTTTTGACTTGACACAGTATAAATGTAGTGGTAAAATTATATAGATAATTAATGTGCAAAATTTGGATACGGCGAAATCCGAATGGCATAAATAATTGTATCGCGGGGTCTTACGGCAACTCCCGACAGATTTTTTGTTTACAGTCTGTAAAGCTTGCCTTATTATATAAAGGAGGGATTTTAATGCCCGAAACTATTCAGTTTGTAATTTTCGGCGCAGCAGCACTTGTGCTTGGCGTTATCGGTTTTATAGCCGGCTCGATTTTCCGTCGCAAATCTGCGGAAAAGGCCATCGGCTCGGCCGAGGATGAAGCAAAGCGTATTTTAAGTGACGCTATGAAAACTGCCGAAACCCGTAAGAAAGAAACACTTATTGAAGCAAAAGAAGAAATCCACCAACTCCGTCAGGAAACCGAACGTGACTTGCGAGAGCGCAGGGCAGAGGTTCAACGTCAGGAGCATAGGATTCAACAAAAGGAAGAAACACTCGACCGCAAAACCGATAATCTTGAAGCAAAGGAAGAAAAGCTTGCCGAAAAAGCAAAGGTTATCGAAGCTAAGATTGAGGAGTGTGAGCAGTTAAAGCGCAGTCAGCTTGAAATGCTTGAAAAAATCTCAGGTCTTTCCAAGGAACAGGCAAAGGCACAGCTTCTTTCCATGCTTGAGGGTGAGTTAACCCACGAAAAAGCAGTTAAGATTATGGAGTTTGAGCAACAGACCAAAGAAGAATCCGAAAAGCTTGCACGTGAGCTTTTGGGTCACGCTATTCAGCGTTGCGCCGCAGACCATTCTTCTGAAATGACCGTATCTGTAGTAGCGCTTCCCAACGATGAAATGAAGGGAAGAATTATCGGTCGTGAGGGTAGAAATATCCGCGCTATCGAAAATGCTACAGGTGTCGACCTTATTATCGATGATACCCCCGAAGCAATTACAGTTTCAAGCTTTGAACCTATTCGCCGCGAAATTGCAAGGGTAACGCTTGAAAAGCTTATTGTTGACGGTAGAATTCACCCCGCAAGAATTGAGGAAACCGTTGCCAAGGCCACTGCCGAGGTTGAGGCGGTTATCAAGCAGGAAGGTGAACGCGCGATGATTGAATCGGGCGTACATAACCTGCACCCCGAACTTGTAAAACTTTTAGGCCGTTTGCATTTCCGTACAAGCTACGGTCAGAATGTTCTTAACCACTCGCTTGAGGTTTGCCACCTTTCAGGTCTGCTTGCCGCTGAGCTTGGTGTCGACGTAACACTTGCTAAGCGCGCGGGCCTTTTACACGATATCGGTAAGGCTATTGACCACGAGCAAGAGGGCTCACACATTCAGCTTGGTGTTGAGGCGGCTAAGAAATATCGCGAAACAGATGCGGTTATCCACGCTATCCACGCTCACCATGGTGATATTGAGGCGAAAACCGTTATCGCATGCATCGTTCAGGCGGCTGATGCTATTTCGGCAGCTCGTCCCGGTGCGCGCCGCGAAAATATTGAAAATTACATCAAGCGTCTTGAAAAGCTTGAGGAAATTGCTAATTCCTTTGGCGGCGTTGAGGATTCATATGCTATTCAGGCAGGTCGTGAAATCCGCATAATCGTAAAGCCTGAGGTAGTAAGTGACGACCAGATGGTAATTATAGCGCGTGATATCGCTACCAAGATTGAAAACGAGCTTGAGTATCCCGGTCAGATTAAGGTAAATCTTATCCGCGAAAACCGCGCGATAGATTATGCAAAATAAATAACAGGAGCTTTTTTATGGTTACGATAAGTAATGACAGAGTAACCGTTCAAATAGCTGAATACGGCGCAGAAATGCGCCGTATTGTATTTGAAGGTGTAGATTATTTGTGGAGTGGTGACGAAGACGTATGGTCGGGTACCGCACCAATTATGTTCCCGATATGCGGCGCATTGGTAGATAATAAGTATATTTATGAAGGCAAGGAATATACCCTACCAAAGCACGGTTTTGCGCGGCATTCTATGTTCACACTCGAAAATCAGGGTGATAATTATGCTGTTTTCTTGCTTTCAAGCAGTGATGAAACACTTAAAATGTATCCCTTCAGCTTTGAGCC
>JAXJYT010000221.1:0-5154 GCA_036306845.1 Acutalibacteraceae bacterium
AATTTTTACTAAAAATTTGTCCTATCCCATTGCAATGAATGTTGTGCAAAATTAAATATTAGAATTTAATTTTGCCAAAGCCACTTCTAAAGTGGCTTGTCGGAACGCTTTTGAGCGTTTCGACTAACTACAATCATTATCGCAACGCAAAACCTGTCGAAAGGTGAAGGTGAATAACGCTTGACGTTTTAGGGAACAATTATTATAATAAATTTATAAAAAGTTCCCTAAAAGGGGTTTTGTCCTTGTTATTCACAAAGGAATTACCTATAAGATATGATGTCGATATTCTCGTTGTGGGCGGCGGTCCATCGGGCGTTGCGGCGGCAGTGACTGCGGCAAGAAAGGGCAAGCGCGTGCTTATCCTTGAGAATAACGGATGCTTCGGCGGTGAAGGTACTACGGGTCTTGTTCCCTCCTTCGCGCAGTTTACCGATGGCAAGGATTTTCTTGTAGGCGGTATCGGCAGAGAAATCCGCGACCTGACAATTGGAGAATATTGTGATTATAAGCGGTATTTCTATACCTTCAGCGTTGAAAAGCTTAAAAGCGTTTACGATAATCTTGTGTGCAAGGAAAAGAACATTGATTTCCTTTTCTTCACAAAGATGGTGGACGTGGTAGCGCACGACGGACACGTAGATTATATTGTTGCGGCATCAAAATTCGGTCTTTTCGCGGTTCACGCGAATATATATATCGACTGCACGGGCGACGGTGACCTCTGCGCTTGGGCAGGCGCCGATTTCGAATACGGCGATGAAAACGGCGACGTTATGCCGCCAACGCTTTGCAGTCTTTGGTCTAACATTGATTATGATCGTGCAGAGCCTATCAAGAACAAGCTTGAGCTTGCCATTAAAGACGGCGTTTTCACCAACGAGGATCGTCATGTACCCGGCATTATGCCCTCTAATCCCGAAAAGGGTATAGGCGGCGGCAACGTGGGCCACGTGTTTGGCGCTCACGGCACCGATGATGTGTCACTTACAAAGGCAATGATTGAGGGGCGTAAGATAGTTTCTGAATTCAAAAGATTCCACAACGAATACGTTGAAGGCTATGAAAACGCATATCTTTGCTACACCGCCGATATGCTCGGTATCCGCGAATCACGCAGAATCGTGGGTGATTATCAGCTTTGCGGCGACGACTTCAAAAAGCGTGCCACCTTTGATGATGAAATCGGTCGCTATGCATACCCCGTTGATATACATATAATGAAGCCTAACGTGGATGCGTATAATGCATATATGAAGGAATTTACCGAAACTATGGTATACGGCGTGGGTGAAAGCTACGGTATTCCCTACCGCATTTTAACCCCCGCAAAGCTTTCTAACGTTTTGGTTGCGGGCAGATGCGTGAGCACAGACCGTCAGATGCAGGCATCTATCCGAGTGATACCCGGTTGCTATATCACCGGTCAGGCGGCGGGTGACGCTGCGGTACTTGCGGCAGAAAGTCAGGATGTAAGACGGGTAAACATATCCGAACTTCAAAACGAAATCGTAAAAAGCGGCGGCATTGTGCAAAACCGTAATAAATAAAAACACGCCCCACCGAGTCGGTGGGGCGATTTTTATCATTTTATTTCGGTTATATCGTACGGTGTAGTCTGGTAAACAAAGTAGTTAAGCCAGTTACTGTAAAGCAGATTAGCGTGTGAACGCCAACTGACTATCGGCTCACGGGTGGGGTCATCATCGGGGAAATAGTTTTTGGGTATTTCTATCGGCTTGCCCTCGCCCAAATCACGAAGATACTCGTTTTTAAGGGTGTTGGCATCGTATTCACTGTGTCCCGTGATAAATATCTGCTTACCGCCTTCGGTCGCGATAGCGTAAACGCCCGCTTCCTCACTCGACGCTAAAATTTTAAGCTCCGAGCATTTTTCAATGTCCTCACGGCGAATGGTGGTGTGGCGCGAATGTGGCACCATAAACACATCGTCAAAACCGCGGAACAGAATGGATTTTTTATAATCTGCTATATGCGGAAAAATACCGAACATCTTTTTATCAAGGGGTTGCTTGTTTATTCCATAGTGATAGTAAAGCCCCGCCTGCGCGCCCCAACAGATATGGAAGGTACTGTGAACGTGGGTTTTGGTCCATTCCATAATCTCGCAAAGCTCTTTCCAGTATTCAACCTCCTCAAACGGCATAAGTTCAACGGGCGCGCCCGTAATTATCATACCGTCAAAGGTCTTATCCTTTATATCGTCAAAGGTTTTATAGAAGGTAAAAAGATGCTCTGCCGAGGTGTTTTTCGACTGATGACTCTTTGTGTGAATGAATTCAAAATCTACCTGAAGCGGAGAATTGCCGAGAAGCCTTGATAACTGCGTTTCGGTTTCTATCTTTTTGGGCATAAGATTTAAAAGCAGTATTTTAAGCGGTCTTATGTCCTGCGTGATGGCGCGTTTTTCGGTCATCACAAAGATATTTTCCTCGGTCAAGGTCTTAACTGCAGGTAAATTATCGGGTATTTTTATGGGCATCAGGTAACCTCCAATTAAATATTATCCAATGCCTGCTTGATGTCGGAAATAAGGTCGTCTGCGTTTTCAATTCCGCAGGAGAAACGAACGAGGTCGGGCGTGATGCCTGCGGCGGCAAGCTCTTGGTCGTTCATCTGACGGTGGGTTGCGCTCGCGGGGTGCAGACAACAAGTTCTTGCATCGGCAACGTGCGTTTCAATAGCGGCAAGCTTCAGATTCTTCATAAAGCTTTCTGCGGCAGCTCTGCCACCCTTTACACCAAAGCTAACAACGCCGCAACCGCCGTTTGCCAGATACTTTTGAGCAAGCGGATAATACTTATCACCCTCAAGGTTCGGGTAGGTAACCCAAGCGATACGGTCATCATTTTTAAGGAACTGCGCTACCGCCAAACCGTTTTCACAGTGCTTCTTCATACGAAGGTGCAGACTTTCAAGTCCCAGATTCAAAAGAAACGCATTCTGCGGAGACTGTATAGAACCGAAATCGCGCATAAGCTGTGCGGTAGCCTTGGTGATATACGCGCCCGCAAGTCCGAAGCGCTCGGTATAGGTTACGCCGTGGTAGCTGTCATCGGGTGTGCAAAGACCCGCAAATTTTTCGGGATATTTTGTCCAATCGAACTTGCCCGAATCAACGATGCATCCGCCAACGCCTGCGCCGTGACCGTCCATATACTTTGTGGTAGAGTGGATAACGATGTCTGCGCCCCACTCAAACGGGCGGCAGTTTACGGGTGTAGCAAAGGTATTATCAACAATAAGCGGAACGCCGTGTGCGTGTGCGGCGTTTGCAAAGCGCTCTATATCAAGTACGGCAAGTGCGGGATTTGCGATAGTTTCACCGAATACCGCCTTGGTGTTCTCACGGAAAGCGGCGTTTAATTCCTCATCCGTGCAATCGGGAGAAACAAAGGTAAATTCAATTCCCATACGCTTCATCGTAACGGCAAAAAGGTTGTAGGTGCCGCCGTAGATGGTGGAGGATGACACGATATGGTCACCGCACGAAGCAATATTGAAGATGGAATAGAAGGATGCCGCCTGACCCGAAGAGGTAAGCATTGCGGCGGTGCCGCCCTCCATCTCGCAAATCTTTGCGGCTACGCTATCGTTGGTGGGGTTCTGAAGGCGGGTATAGAAATAACCCGAAGCCTCTAAATCGAAAAGCTTGCCCATATCCTCGCTCGTAGCGTACTTAAAGGTTGTGCTTTGTATAATCGGAATCTGGCGCGGCTCACCGTTACCGGGAGTGTAACCGCCCTGAACACATTTGGTTTCAATATTAAAATTACTCATAACAATTTTCCTTTCTATATATAGTATTAACCCAAAACTGCTTTTTTAAGAGCTTGGACCTTATCGGTCTTTTCCCAAGTGAAATCGGCATCCTCGCGACCCAAATGACCGTAGTTGGATGTCTTTCTGTAAATCGGTCGGCGAAGCTCCAACTTATCGATAATTGCCGCGGGGCGAAGGTCAAACACAGTGTTTACCGCATCGGCAATAACACCGTCCGCGCAAACGCCCGTACCAAAGGTATCAACCATAACCGAAACGGGCTTCGCAACGCCGATAGCGTATGCTAATTGCACCTCACACTTGCGTGCAAGACCTGCGGCTACGATATTTTTAGCAACGTAACGCGCGGCATAAGCGGCACTGCGGTCTACCTTCGTGGGATCCTTGCCCGAAAAGGCGCCGCCGCCGTGTCGTGCCATACCACCATAGGTATCAACGATAATCTTTCTGCCCGTAAGACCCGTATCACCCTGCGGTCCGCCCACAACGAAGCGACCTGTTGGGTTTATGTAAACCTTTGTTTCATCATCAAAAAGCTCTGCGGGAATGGTGGGCTTTATTACCTTTTCCAATATATCGGCGCGTAGCGTGTCAAGTGAAATATCGGCGGAATGCTGACTTGATACAACCACCGCATCAATCCTCTTGGGAGCGCCGTTTTCATATTCAACCGTTACCTGCGTTTTACCGTCGGGGCGCAGATATGAAAGCTCACCCGATTTTCTTACATCGGTAAGGCGCTTTGACATTTTGTGCGCCAAGGATATGCTAAGCGGCATAAGCTCGGGTGTTTCATCACAAGCAAAGCCGAACATCATACCTTGGTCACCTGCGCCGTGTTGGTTGTATTTGTCGTCCTCGCCGCCCTTAAGCTCAAGCGAATTATCAACACCAAGTGCAATATCGGGTGACTGCTTATCAAGGTTTATTATAACCTTGCAGGTCTTGCCGTCAAAGCAAGCCTCCTCCTTACTGTCGTAGCCGATGTCGCACAAAACCTCGCGCACAACCGACTCAATGTCAACCTCACTGTTCGTGGTAATCTCACCCATTATGTTTACTATATCCGTGGTGCAGAAGGTCTCACAAGCAACTCTGCTATTCTTGTCCCCTTTGAGCATAGCATCAAGTATTGCATCGGAAATCTGGTCGCAAACCTTGTCGGGATGACCTTCGGTCACCGATTCTGACGTGAATAAAAATTTAGCCATTTCATTTTCCCCTTTTTTAAACTAAAAAATACCGCCCGTCCCAAAAGACAAGCGGTAATTATAACCTCATCTTTCGGATTATCCGCAGGATTTGGCACCTTGTTTTAAAACAGGTTGCCGGGTTTCATCGGGCCTGTAC
>JAXJYT010000222.1:0-8984 GCA_036306845.1 Acutalibacteraceae bacterium
ATTCATTGCAATGGGATAGGACAAATTTTTAGTAAAAATTTGTCGCAAAATCAAAGATTTTGTGGCGAAACAGAATTGTTTCGCCTAACCTATTCCATTATTATCGCACAGAAAATAGGCAAGCACTATTGCGCCTAAAACTATCCGATAATAACCAAAAGCCTTGAAATCGTGTTTTTGGATAAACGATAACAAAAATTTAATTGCTAAAACAGAAACTGCAAATGCAACGATACAACCGATTAAAAGTATTGTAATTTCGTACGGCGTTATAAAGTTACCTTCGGCAAAGAACATTAAAAGCTTAATTGCGCTTGCCCCAAGCATCGCGGGGATTGACAGAAAGAATGAAAACTCCGCCGCAACGGTACGCGTTGCACCTAAAAGCACGGCGCCTAAAATTGTGGTGCCGCTTCGTGACGTTCCGGGCACTATTGCAAGACACTGTATTACACCGATAAGAAATGCCATTTTATAGGACATATCATCGGTGGCAAGTACACTCTCACGCTTTTTTAAACTCTCTATAACAATGAACAGTACACCGTATATTATAAGCGTTGAGGCTACCACAAATGCCCGCATATCACCCGTAAGCATACTGTCAATCTGGTCGTCAAACAACAGTCCTATAACCGCCGCGGGCAGTGATGCAATAAGTATTTTTATCCAAATAATAATCTTATCCATATAAATATACGAATTACAAACGCGCCCTATCGAGCCGATTTTTTCACCCTCAAAATAAGGTTTTACCGCAGTTTTTTTGGTGTGGAACGGCCATATCTTACTCCAAAAAAGAATGATTACTGCGAAAATTGCGCCAAGCTGAATAATAACAAAGAATATATCCATAAATTCCTTGCGCATATTCATATGTAATAGCTCATCAACAAGTATCATATGCCCCGTACTGCTTATGGGCAACCATTCAGTTATACCCTCTACAATACCTAAAAATACCGTTTTAAGAATAGTTATAAAATTATCCATTTATTTCTCCAAAACTTAGCACAGTAGAAAAAATCTACTGTGCTAATAAATTTTATTCTACAATTTCCTTGTAAAGACGAATATATGCATTAGCCGAAGCGCCCCAGCTATTATCACAGGTCATACAACGGCGGCGAAGAATATCCCAACCCTCACTGTCTGCATATCCACCGATGGCGCGCCATACCGCTTCCTGCATTTCGTGAGCGTTGAAGTTGTGGAAGGTAAAGCCGTTACCCTCTCCGCTCTGACTGTCGGTAATGGTATCGTTAAGACCTCCCGTTTCACGCACAATCGGTACCGTTCCGTAGCGGAGCGCTACCATCTGCGCCAAACCGCACGGCTCACTCTGACTTGGCATAAGGAATATATCGGCGCCCGCATAAATACGGTGGGCAAGTGTCTGGTCAAAGCCGAGCTTAAGCGCTACCTTTTCGGGATATTTTTGTGCCATTTCATAGAAGAAGGTTTCAAATTCCCATTCACCCGAGCCCAATATAACAAACTGTAAATCTGCCCTTAAAAGCTCCTCAAACACGCGCTTTACAAGGTCAAGACCCTTATGCTTTACAAGGCGTGTTACCATACCGATAAGCGGAACGTCATTCCGCTGTGGCAGACCCACCTGTATCTGAAGCATAGTTTTATTGAGCAGCTTATCATCAATAGAATCAACAGAATAATCCTTAAAAATCAGCGGATCGGTTGCGGGGTTATATACGTCCACATCTATTCCGTTTACGATACCCGTCAGCTTATACGTAAATTCCTTTAGAATGTTATGAAGTCCGTGTGAATAGTAAGGCTCCAAAATCTCACGCGAGTAGGTCGGCGATACCGTTGTAACCTTATCGGCGCACTGAATTGCCGCCTTCATAAAGTTTACACAGTCATCGTATTCAACAAGGCTCTCTCTACCTTCGGGCAGACCGAGCACATCACCGTAAAGCTCCTTACCGTATTTTCCCTGATACTGAATATTATGAATTGTATATACAGTCTTTATATTTGCATAGAATGGATCCTGCTTATAAAACTCGTTAAGGAAAACGGGCACCATAGCAGTTTGCCAATCGTTACAGTGAATAACATCGGGTGTAAAGCCGATATGCGGTAAAATTTCAAGCAACGCGCGCGAAAAGAAGGTAAAACGCTCGGCATCATCATAGTGTCCGTAAAGACCGTCACGCTTGAAATAGTACTGGTTATCGATAAAATAGTAAATCACACCGTCAAGATGAGCTTCAAATACGCCGCAATACTGTCTGCGCCATGAAACAGGTACGGTGATGCTTGTGATAAAGGTCATTTTTCCCTTTAAATCATCGGCAATCTGACTGTAAAGCGGCATAACGATGCGACAACCTACAAAACGACGGCGGAGTGCCTTAGGTAATGCACCCGAAACATCGGCAAGACCACCCGACATAGCGAACGGATACGCCTCGCTCGTAGCAAATAAAACTTTCATATATTTCTCCTTAACTTACAAAGTCTGATTCTTTTCTACAAAGAACGTATTTTCAGTTGTACCCTTCAGTATAAGCTTTTCACCGACGGCAACGTTTTTATCAGCAATAACGTAATCAAGATTTGCACCCGCTTTTATGGTAGAGCCCTGCATTATTATACTGTTTTCAACAACGGCGCCTTTTTCGATTTTAACACCGCGGAAAACGATACAGTTTTTAACGGTACCGTCAATCACACAGCCGTCACCTATAAAGGAATTGAGCACTACTGCCTTTGTACCGTAACGGGTAGGCATATCATCGCGTGTTTTGGTGTATATCGGGCGTTCTTTAGAGAACAAATCCTTTCTTACGTCGTTATTCAAAATCTGCATATTTGCCGTATAGTAGGTTTTTTCACTATCCATTACAACGCTGAAGCCCTTATGGCAATATCCGTTAATTTTAAGCGAATTAAGACGCTCGGCAAGTATATCGCAATAAAAGCTTTCGGCATCGAAGGATGCCGCACTTTTTATAAGGGTGCGAAGCATATCACTTCCGATTACGGTAATACCGAGCGTATAATTTGCTTTTTCAACCGAACAGTTGCTAAACTGCGCTTCGGTAATTCTGTCACCGTCAAGCTTTACAAGCATTGTTTCGGGGTGATTTTCGGGGCTTTTTCCGTTCGCATAAACAAGCGTAGCGTCGGCACCGGAATCGATATGCGCATCAACAACCGCCTCAATATCAATGTTAGTCACAATATCACTTTCGCATATAACGATATAATCGGCGTGACTGCGCTTCAAAAAGTCCATACTGCTCTCAAGCGCCTCTACCGAGCCATGATATCTGCGAGAGCCCTTTACATTAAACGGCGGTATGATATGAAGTCCGCCTTTTTTACGGTCCAAATCCCAAGCAATACCGCTACCGATATGGTCCATAAGTGAGCGGTAGTTTCCTTTGGTAATAACACCCACGTTTGTAATTCTTGCATTTACAAGATTTGAAAGCGTGAAATCTACTATACGATAGTGTGTACCAAACGGTACTGATGCCATTGAACGAATAGAGGTAAGCTTACCCAAAAGCGAATCGCGTGAATTGGCAATAATAATACCTGCTACTGTTGATGCTCTCATATCTGCTCACCCTCCTTAACATCCTCTGTCACCATTTGCTTGGCGCCAACTTTTGCATTTTTTCCAACCTTAAGATTAGCGCCGATAACAGTAATACCCCAATCATCGCCCGGTTCAGGTTGTGTGCCAACAACGGCATTTTCATCAACCACAACGTTTTCGGCGATAATTGAATACTGCACGCGGGCGCCACTCTTAATAACCGCACCGGGCATTACAAGTGAATATTCAACCGTTGCGCCCTCTTCTACCGTAACGTTTTCAAAAAGTATAGAATAATCGAGCGCTCCCATAACCTCGCAACCGTTGGTAACAAGGGAATTTTCAACCTTTGAGCCATCGGCAATATACTGTGGTCTATAGTCTGATGCGCGTGATGATATACGCCATTCGGGGTCGGAAAGATTAAGGTCGATTTTAGGATTGAGCAGGTCGAGATTTGCCTCCCACAAGGAATCCACGGTACCTACGTCCTTCCAATAATCACCAAAGCGGTATACCATCATCTTTTCGCCGTTACCGAGCATTTCAGGAATAATATCCTTACCGAAATCGTTAGAGGAATTAGGATTAGCCTCATCCTCGGTAAGATATTTGCGAAGCTTATCCCAAGAAAACACATATATGCCCATTGAAGCAAGATTGCTTTTAGGGTTAGCTGGCTTTTCCTCAAACTCATATATACTGCCGTCGGGATTGGTGTTCATAATTCCGAAGCGCGTAGCTTCCTCCATAGAAACCTCCAAAACCGAAATGGTGCAAGCAGCACCCGTTTTGATATGTTCGGATATCATTTTTGAGTAGTCCATCTTATAAATATGGTCACCTGAAAGAATCAGTACGTATTCGGGGTCGTATCTTTCGATAAAGCCCAAATTCTGATAAATGGCATTGGCAGTACCCTTGTACCAGTCACCGCCCTTCTGTCCCTGATAAGGCGGCAAAATGTGTACACCGCCGTTCTGGCGGTCAAGATCCCAAGGCTTGCCCGAGCCAACATAATCATTAAGCTCAAGCGGCTTGTACTGTGTAAGGATACCAACGGTATCAATACCCGAATTTATACAGTTAGAAAGCGGAAAATCAATGATACGGTATTTTCCGCCATAGGGAACGGCAGGCTTAGCAATTTTACCCGTAAGAACGCCAAGTCGGCTTCCTTGTCCGCCTGCAAGCAGCATAGCAACGCATTTCTTTTTTGTCACAAAAACATCTCCCGTTTTTTATTTACTGAAATTTTGCAATTATTAAAATATTATTCCACTAAAATAATAATATTACTTTTTTCTTTTTTGAGGCACCTTAAAATATGTTACCGACATAGGCGGAATATCAATAGAAATAGAATTCTCATACCCATGCATTGATATTTCTTCACTTTTATATGAGGTAGTCTTAAAACCGCTACCGCCAAAGCGCTCATCCTCACTACAAAACAGTGGCTTATAGCTACCCTTTCGCGGAACGCCGATACGGTATCCCTCACGCGATACGGGTACAAAATTGCAGACACAAATAATTTCATTACCGTCACTGTCTATACGGCGGAAGGAAATGATGCTTTGCTCGTTATCATCGTTTGAAATCCACGAAAAACCTTCCCATGAATAGTCTATTTCCCATAACTGCTTATTTTTAGCATAGAATTTGTTAAGTGCACTCACGTATTTTTGCATATTTTTATGGGTATCGTATTCAAGCAACTTCCATTCAAGCCCTTCATCGTAACGCCATTCGATAAACTGCGCAAATTCCTGACCCATAAACAAAAGCTTTTTACCGGGATGCGCCATCATATATGCATAGAATGCGCGCAAATTACGGAATTTATCTTCGTATTCGCCCGGCATTTTGTTTATCATAGAGCATTTACCGTGAACAACCTCATCATGAGAAATGGGCAATATAAAGTTTTCCGAAAAGGCATAGAAGAACGAAAATGTAAGACAATCGTGATTGAATTTGCGGAAATACGGGTCCAATGACATATAACGAAGCATATCGTTCATCCAACCCATATTCCATTTAAAGTTAAATCCAAGACCGCCATCCTGCCGTGACTTTGTAACAAGCGGCCACGCAGTAGATTCTTCAGCAATCATAAGCACATTCGGGTTAACTTCGAATGCGGCTGTATTGACCTGCCTTAATAACTCTACCGCCTCAAGATTTTCCCTGCCGCCAAATGAATTAGGCAGCCATTGACCGTCCTGTCTGCCGTAATCAAGATAAAGCATTGACGCCACCGCATCAACGCGAAGACCGTCTATATGGAATTCACGAAGCCAGAATACTGCGCTTGATACAAGAAAGCTCATAACAGCGGGCTTGCCATAATCGAACACGCAGGTACCCCATTCCTTATGCTCACCCTTTCGTGAATCTGCATATTCATAGCAGGGCGTTCCATCGAAGCGATAAAGACCAAACTCATCCTTCGGGAAGTGCGCAGGCACCCAATCAAGAATAACACCGATTCCGTTTTGATGCATAATATCCACAAAGCGTTTGAAATCATCAGGTGTACCATAGCGCGAGGTCGGAGCAAAATATCCCGTCACCTGATAGCCCCACGAGCCTTCAAACGGATGCTCTGTTATGGGCATAAGCTCGATATGTGTATAGCCCATTTTCTTGATATAAGCAGCAAGGTCCTTCGCGGCGGCAACATAGTTTAACGGGTTGCCGTCTTCATATCTTTTCCACGAGCCCAAATGCACCTCATAAATATTAACGGGCGAAGAATATATATTTTGTGTTGCGCGGGTTGATAGCCATTCACTGTCCCCCCACTTATAGTCCTTATCATCATAAAGCTTTGATGCATTTGCGGGCGCAGTTTCAAAATGGCGGGCATATGGGTCACTTTTAAGTACGGTATTACCATCCTTGCAAATGGCATACTTATAAATGTCAAAATCCTTGACACCCGATATTTCAGTCTCCCACACACCGCCCGATATGCGATGCATCGTGTTGCGCGCGGCATCCCAAGCGTTAAAATTACCGACAACGCTTACAGAATCGGCATTAGGTGCCCACACACGAAAGGTTGCGGTATCACCCGAAAGAGTAGAGCCTAAATATTTATAAGCATCGTTTTTAATTGATACTTCAAAATCATTAAAATAATCCCGCATTTTATTATCCTTTCCTTTTAAACTATATCCATTATACCAAACAAAATTATCATTTTCAATTCATTTTTGTTAAAAAACGGAAATCAAACAAAAACTTTTTGTTCCAATTTTGTCTAAGTTATACAAATTTGAGTCATTCTGGAAACACAGTAAATGTATATTATCGTTTTTGAGGGAATTTTGAACAATCGGTTCGAACCAATATGGTTTCGTTACCTATAACACAAATATCCTGCCACGGAATTATTATATCCTCTTCCCTGCCTAAAAGGCCAAAAAAGCGAAGACGTCCGAATATTATTACGGACGTGAGCGACCCGTTTGCAGTATCAAGCTCTATATCTGATACAAAGCCTAATACACCGCCGTTATCTACACACACCACCTGTTTATTTCGAAGCTCATCTATTCTGCAAGTCAAGTAAACCACCTCGATTATATATATGCAAAAAAAGCAACCGTAAATTACGGTTGCTTTTAAAATTATTCATCCTTTTCAAAGGTGGGTGTTACACCCTCAGGTAAATCTGAATATAGGTAAAGTGGCTTTGGAATTTCGGTTTCTTCAATTTCCTCTTCTTCATCTTCCACTTCTTCTGCCATATTTGTAGTTTCTTCAACATCAAGACCTAAATTACGGCGAAGCTCGATATCGTCATCGGGATGCTCCTCATAATAAGGGTCAATCATATGCTTCTTTATCGACGGGAAAACAAAATACTGAATAAGCAAGAATCTGAATGCGGGAAGCGTACAAACAGCAAGTAGTACTGCTATGGCCCACACAATGAAATACGGAACAACTAACATAATTGCAATATAGAATGCATAAACCGCAAGCAAGCATATTCCGCACAAAAGATTACCCTTGAAATTTATGAAAACGAATTTAAAGCTATTTTTATAAATCTGCTTAAGCGTAAGGTTAAATGTAATAACAAGTGTCCATAGATAGAACTTCATAAAAATGAATATAAGGGTAAGCGAAAGCGAAAGACCAAGACCGACAAGATGAACGAAATTACCCGTTTCGTTATACTGTGCATAATAAAAATTGGTTATCCAAAATAGCAAAATTGTTATAATAATATTAAGTATTCCCGCTACAAGAGATTGCTTCCAATTCTTTTTTATGGTTTCAAAGAAATCACTTAAACCGAATGAATGCTTATCACGTGCGGTATTGCGGGCAACATGTGTAAGACCGCACGACGTAAGACCCGTTGTTACCATAGGAACAGATAATAGAACATACACAAGATTTATAGTAATAAATTTCCAAAAATTACGAAAAAAAGTTTCGAAGAATACCACAAAGCCCTTCTTTTTAGGGGCATCCTTTTCTATTCCGGGACCCTCTTTCTCGTAATTAAATAGACCGAAAAAACCTGCCATTATTTTTTAACCTTCTCTTCTTTAGTTTTCTTGTAAATTAATTTTTCCGATATACTGATACCCTTGTATCCGAGTATATAACCAACCGTGGCAATTGCGGGTACGATAAGCAACGGCAGAGCTAAAAGTGCCACCTTAATTAACGATAACTCACCAACCTTTGCGTTACCGCCGATAACCTCAATTATAGAATAAGCATAGCTGTTAACCAGCTTATAGATTGATATTGGCATATCTGGTGCCGCAAATTTTGCAATTATTAACCCAATATAAGTCAGAATAAAAAATCCATCGGCAATAATACCGATTTTAAGACCACGAAGCAAATCCTGCTCGGCGTGCTTAAAGCGCACAAGATTACTTTCCTTAAAGCCCAATTCATACACGGGCGAATACACAAAAGCCGCCAAAATAAGTATACAGAATATTTGTGTTACCGCAAGATATACCGCCTGTCCCTTACCCGAAAGTTCTGAACGGATTGAATTTGTAACTACGGTATACCCCTTTGCTTCATACTCAGCCTTCTTGGTATCATCACCGTCGGCGGTGTGGTATGTATAGAGATACTCGCTTTCGTCCCCTTCGTTAACGTATCCGTAAGCATCGTAGCCGATATTTTCAGTAAATCCACCGATACAGAGCACACTTATCGAGATACACAAAAAGAAATCAAGCACAACAACAACCAATAGCTTTAATAGCATTTTGCTGCCAACCGTAAAACATTTTTTCATATATACACCAACTTTAAAATATAATGGAATAGGTTAGGCGAAACAATTCTGTTTCGCCACAAAATCTTTGATTTTGCGACAAATTTTTACTAAAAATTTGTCCTATCCCATTGCAAT
>JAXJYT010000223.1:0-9682 GCA_036306845.1 Acutalibacteraceae bacterium
CTTCTATATTGGGCCCCTGCAGACCTGACGATCAGGTTGAGCTTTCCCTTACCGATGCGCGTACAATCGGTGTTGTAGCTCCCATTCGTGAATCGGGTGACGTTGCAGGCAGCGGTGCGTGTAAGCTGGTTGGTCCTTGCGGTGAGGTTGAGCTTAAAGAGGGTGTTATCGCTGCAAAGCGTCATATACATATGACCGTTGCTGACGGTGAGCGTTTTGGTATTACCGATAAGCAGATTGTAAGCGTTAAGATTCCGACTGCGGGCAGAGCGCTTGTGTTCGATGACGTTGTAGCGCGTGTAAGCGACAGCTATGCACTTGCTATGCACATTGATACTGATGAGGCAAATGCTGCCGCAGTTCCCGGTAGCTGCACGGGTGAAATTCTTGCTTAATCCGTTAGGACTTTATTTGCATATACCTTTTTGTGAAAAAAGGTGCGCCTACTGTGATTTTTATTCGGCATTTACAAGTGAGGAAATGCTTGATAAATATACGGTAGCTTTAAAGCGGGAAATAATAAAATGGGGCGGCCTTATTGACCGCCCCATTGATACTATATATTTAGGTGGCGGAACCCCGTCACTTTTGGGGGACAGGATAGCGCCGATTATGACCTGTGTGCGTGATAATTTTTCGGTGCAGGAGAATGCTGAAATTACGGTGGAGGTAAATCCCGATACCGCAACCGATAACTTTCTGTGCGCCGCAAAGCAGTCGGGTGTAAACCGCATATCAATAGGCGCTCAAAGCAGTAACGATAAAATGTTAAAGCTTCTTGGTCGCAAGCATAGTAGCACTGATACGGTAAGCGCAGTAAAGCGCGCGCGGAAAGCGGGATTTTCTAATATAACCCTTGATTTAATGATAGGCCTTCCCGACAGTAGTTTAGGTACGTTAGAGCGCGATATAGATTTTATACTGTCACTTTCTCCCTCGCATATATCGGCGTACATCTTAAAGGTAGAGCCCGATACCGCTTTGGGCAGATGCGCGGATACGCTTAATTTGCCCGATGATGATGCCGTGGCTGAGCAGTATTTATTTATGTGCGATAAGTTGTCCTTAAACGGATTTTCGCATTATGAAATTTCTAATTTTTCGAAAAACGGCTTTGAGGGTAAGCACAATATGAAGTATTGGCAGGACCAAGAGTATATCGGTATCGGCCCCGCCGCACATTCCTTCTACCGTGACAGGCGCTTTTACTATCCGTGCGACCTACACGGCTTCATAAAAGGGAATGATGTTGTGTATGACGGCTCGGGCGGTGATAAGTCAGAGCGGCTTATGCTGGGACTGCGCCTTAAAAAAGGCATTGATTTAACCGATATATATAGCAAGGTACCCGATGAAATCATCGCACGTGCAGAGCAGTTAGAAGTTGCGGGGCTTATAAACTATTCGTACCCACACGTATCGCTTACCGATAAGGGTATGCTTTTATCAAACAGTGTTATTCTGGAGTTGAGTATATGAGAACATATAAAATTCATCTTATCCGCCATGGTATTACCGATGCAAATTTGCAGGGTAGATACGTGGGCAACCGTAGTGATTTGCCACTTTGCCCCGAGGGTGTCCGTGAGCTTCAGGCAGTTCGCGAAGCTACCGACTATCCCGATATCCGCAAGCTTTATTCAAGTCCGATGTTGCGCGCAAGACAAAGCGCCAATATCATTTATCCGGGCTTTGAGCCGCATATAATTGATGAGCTTACCGAGTATGATTTCGGTGAGTTTGAGGGGCAGACTGCCGAACAACTTGAAATAAACGAGGATTATATTAACTGGACCTCGGGCAAGATTGATGCGCCGCCAATGGGTGAAAAGTCATCAGATTTTGTAAAGCGCATTGCTCTTGGAATAAATATGATAGTCCGCGATATGATGCAGGAGGGCATTACAAGCGCAGGTGTTATTATGCACGGCGGCGCTATAATGATGCTTCTTGCCGCCTGCGCGGTACCCCGTAAGCATAGCGTTGAATGGACAAGTGATCCGGGTCGCGGATACTCTATAATGGTAACCCCTTCGCTTTACCACAGTAGCGGTATTGTTGAGGTTTACGATATTATCTGACGGGTGATAAATATGGTAAATATAGGTAACGACTGGGATAATATTCTGGCGGATGAATGGGAAAAGCCGTATTATAAGAAGCTTCGTGTGTTTTTAAAGACGGAATACGGTAGCCATACGGTATATCCCGATATGCACGATATTTTTAATGCGCTAAAGTATACATCCTTTGCCGATACACGCGTGGTAATAATAGGGCAGGACCCGTATCACGGTGTAAATCAGGCGCACGGCCTTTGCTTTTCGGTGCAAAAGGGTGTTGAGCCACCACCTTCACTAAAAAACATCTACAAAGAATTAAAAGAAGATATCGGTATGGAAATTCCTTCGCACGGATGTCTTACAAGCTGGGCAAAGCAGGGCGTTTTATTGCTTAATACCGTGCTTACCGTGCGTGAGGCAAGTCCTAACAGTCATAAAGGTATGGGCTGGGAAAGCTTTACCGACAGGGTAATATCCGAGCTTGACCGTAAACAAACGCCCGTAGTATTTTTGCTTTGGGGAGCAAATGCGCGTAAAAAGGCAGAGATAATACGCAACCCTATACATAAAAAGCTTATAACCGTACATCCAAGTCCGCTTTCGGCATACGGCGGATTTTTCGGATGCCGACACTTTTCTTTGGCAAATCGTATTTTAGAGGAATCGGGGCAACCCACAATTGATTGGAGGCTTTAGGAAATGCGTTCAACAGGTATGATAAGAGCGGTAGACAAAATGGGCAGAGTAGTGATACCTAAGTCTATCAGAAAATTGCTTGACGTAAAGGATGATATAGATAGCTTTGAAATCTTTATGGATGGCGAAAACGTTATTTTAAGAAAATATCAACCCACCTGCATTTTTTGTGATAACGTGGGTGAGAGCGTTGAGCTTGACGGCAGAATCGTTTGCAAAAACTGTATCGAAAAGCTTGAGCTTTTAAAGGAAGAAATAAAACAAAACCGACCTTGAAGGTCGGTTTTTCTTATAATATGGATTTTAAATATTCGATATCCTCTTTTGTGGTGGACCAGCTTGTCGCAAAACGTACAACTGTGTGATTTTCATCATACTTTTCCCAAAAACCAAATCGCACCTTCTCTTTTAACTCTTCCATTTTTTTATTATCAAGTATAATGAACTGTTGGTTTGTAGGGGAATCAATAAAGAATTTATATCCCTTTTCCTTGAAGATGTTTTTTAAATCTTCGGCAAGCTCTATCGCGTGGCGGGCAATCTCAAAGTAAAGGCCGTCGGTGAAAAGCGTGTCAAACTGAACGCCTAAAAGTCTGCCTTTGGCAAGTAATGCGCCCTTTTTCTTTATAAAGTTTACAAAGTGTGGCGGTGTATTATCGCGTGTAAATACAACCGCTTCGCCGCAAAGCGCGCCGACCTTGGTGCCGCCTATGTAAAAAGCATCGCAATATTCGGCAATATCCTTTAGTGTAACATCGGTATCAAAGCTTTCAAGACCATAGCCTAAACGCGCGCCATCCAAAAAGAGTCGCATATTAAAATTACGGCAGATTTTAGATATTTCCTCAAGCTCACATTTGGTGTAAAGCGTTCCGTATTCGGTGGGATGGGAAATATATACCATACCGGGAAACACCATATGCTCGTGATTATCATCATTATAAAAATCGGTTACGTACTGTAAAAGTTTTTCGGGTACGATTTTACCGTTTTCACCTTCAATGTCAAGTACCTTAACGCCCGTGTTTTCAACGGCACCCGCCTCGTGCGCCTCAATATGTCCCGTTTTGCAGGAAATAACACCCTCAAATTGCTTTAAAAGCGCCGATACCACGATAGCATTGGTTTGTGTACCGCCCGAAATGAAGTATACGCTACCCTCACTTATACCGCAAGCCGCCATAATTTTTTTCTCGGCGCTCTTGCAGTATTTGTCACTTCCGTAGCCCGAAAGCTGCTCCAAATTAGTATTTATAAGATTTTCAAGAATTTTCGGATGCGCGCCCGCAATGTAATCACTCTCAAAAGAAATCATAATTCACCTCAAAAGAAATAGTAATAAAATTATATCATACAAGTTAAACTTAATCAATCTGAAAAGCGAATATATTTTTTATTTTTTGTGTTGACAATTTATTTTGTTTATGATACAATAATTTGGTCACACGGAGAGGTATCGAAGCGGTCATAACGAGGCGGTCTTGAAAACCGTTTGGCAGCGATGCCACAAGGGTTCGAATCCCTTCCTCTCCGCCATTTTTAAAATTACACCTTTAATATATAAATACAACGTAACATTTGGAGTAGTACTCAAGTGGTGACGAGGCGCCCCTGCTAAGGGCGTAGGTCGGGCAACCGGCGCGAGAGTTCAAGTCTCTCCTACTCCGCCAGAAGAAAAGTCGCATTTCGTAAGAGGTGCGACTTTTTCTAAAAAATACAACACAGTAGGCGGTGAAGGTATGATAACTGTTTTATTGGCAACCTATAACGGCAAAAAGCATCTGGGCGCACAGCTTGATTCTCTTTTGGCACAAAGCTATAAGGATTTTAAAATAATAATACGTGATGACGGCTCGACTGACGGTACAACGGATATTATAAACCGCTATGCGAGTGAAAACCCCGATAAAATCTCGGTTGCGTCGGGTACGCCTACGGGCAGTGCATGCGGGAATTTTTCTGCGCTATTTGATCTTGCTGATGATGACTATATTATGTTTTGCGATCAGGATGATATCTGGTTGCCCGAAAAGATAGAAAAAACACTTGCCGCTATGCAAAAAGCGGAACAAAACAATCCCGATACACCCATTTTAGTGCACAGTGACCTTCGTGTTGTTGACGAAAATTTAGATACCGTATGCGAATCATTTTTTGATTTTCAACAGATTTTTCAGAATAAGGTAACGCTTCCGCGTTTGCTTGTACAAAACTACGTAACGGGTTGTACAATGATGATAAACCGTAAATTGAAAACACTTTGCGGCAGTATACCTGAAGAGTGCGCTATGCACGATTGGTGGCTCGCGCTTGTTTGCTCACTTTTCGGTGAGATTGTTTGTATAGATGAGCCTACTATGCTTTACCGTCAGCACGGCGGCAATCAGGTCGGTGCCAAGGCGGCAAAGGGAGTTGGCTTTATAAAGCGTAAACTTGCGACAATTAACCGCGTTCGCGAAAATTATAACGCGACCTATACACAGGCGAGAATTATGCTTGAAAGATACTGCGATACTATAGCGGAAGAGCAACTTGAAATACTCGAAGCATATTGTCAAATGGCGCGTAGCGGAAAGCTCAAAAAAATCCGACTTATGCGGAAATATGATTTCAGAAAATGCACAGCACTTCGCGTTATCGGTCAGTATTTTTTAATGTAATACTAAAAATATAAATTGAATATTTTATTTATGGGGCGGGGGTTTACTTCATAACCCAACGCTTAGTTGTTTATAGAAAAAATGGTAGCAGAATTTTCTGCTACCGTTTTTTGCTTTTGAATTTTTGCTTTATTTCCTGCCATTCTTGTTTGGCGGCATTTTTTATTGCTATAAGCTTTTTAAGTGTTTTTTGGTCGTTGGGGAACAACAGTCTTAATAGCGCAATAGCGATTATTACCGTTATAATCTTTTCGGGTGTAAACGGCACCCACAGAGCCGCCGCATAAGCGCCGCCTACTGCAAGCATCCAGTTTATTTTAAGTAGGGTGCCAAGCGCTACAAAAATATAGCACCAGCCGTTAGTGATAATCCACGCTATACCGAAGCACAGTAACAGTCGCGGATTAAGACAAAATTCGATAACCGTTTTTATCCAGTATTTAAGCTTTCCTTTTAAATCTGACATGGCAATTTACCTGTTGCCAAGCAATTTCTTGCGGTCTTTAAAAAATACGATAAAGTAGGCGATGAGCGATAGCGCCACACCCGCATATACATCAATTACAGAGTGCTGCTTTAAGAATACGGTGGAGATTGAGATGAGTACCGTCAAAATACTAAAGACTATACGCCAAGGCACCGTTCGGTAGCGTTTTGAGTACCACGAAGAGAAAAACACCGCAAAGGACATTACTACATGAAGTGAGGGGCAGACGTTCGTGTTTGTATCAAAATCGTACATCTTTTTTATGTAGTGAATAAAAATGTTATCACGAGTAAATTCGGTAGGGCGCAGAGACTGCATATTCGGCCATAAAAGGTATATAAGACAGGTTACGCCGCATACGATAATTAAGAACTGATGATACTTTTTAAAAATTTCAATATCAAAAAAGAAAGAATATATAACCATCCACACAATAAATATATACCAGAAGAAATAGGGGATAAGGAAGTATTCGCAAAACGGAATTATATCATCAAACGGAACGTATAGATTTGTAAAGTTTGCGTTTTCTATAGTTTCAAGTGAAAAGAATGAGAGACCGTAAAGTGGCCAGAAAATCAAATAAAAAATATGTCGGTAAGCAGGACTTGTAAGATTATTGAACCGCAGTCCTCTGTAATCAACCGCCTTCATTTGTATCCCCCTTATAAAATGCTTTGCCTAATTATATCATAAAACTCATAATAGTACAACAAACAAAAAAACAAAGAAATTTTTAAGCCGAAAAATTTATTGCTCACTGTCCTTTGTTTCGTACAGTGAAAAAATTATAATATTTTTTGTAAAAAGCACTTGACAAATGTCGAATGCGAGTATATAATAAGATTACGGAAACCGAACAAATGTTCGGCAGGAGGTACAATATGAAATTTACTGATGTTTTACTTACCTTATTTGAAATAGTTATGGTGTGCGGCGCTTTGTGGGCGGTGTTCCATGAAGACTTCTTTATCGCCTTGGAAGAAAAGCTTATCGCGCGTATTCGTCGCCGTCGTTTAAAGGTAATGCGCGGTAATCGTGTAGGTCGTACCTGCTATCCCGTTAATAATTGATTTTCCTCATTTTCTTTATATATTTCTTTTTCCGAAACAATAGGGCAGAATTTTTTCTGCCCTATTGTTTTTACTTTTAAAATGTGATACAATTCGTATGATTGCGAACGAAGGAGATAATTATGCTTAAAAAACTAATAGGTGACCGCGCCTTTTATAAGCGGGTAATTGCGCTTATGATACCTATTATGATACAAACGGGTATCACAAACTTTGTAAATATGCTTGATAATATTATGGTGGGTAGGGTAGGCACCGATGCTATGACGGGCGTTGCCGTTGCCAACCAATTAATATTCGTTTTTAATCTTTGCGTGTTTGGCGCTATTTCGGGCGCGGGAATCTTTACCGCTCAGTTTTTCGGTAACGGTGACCACAAGGGTGCAATGTACACCTTCCGCTTTAAAATGATTTTTTGCCTGTTTTTAAGCGTTGCGGCAATATGCATTTTAACACTGATGGGCACGCCACTCGTTATGCTCTATTTAAGGGGTGAGGGAAGTATTGCCAGTGTTGAAAACACGCTATCCCTTTCAAAGCAGTATCTGGCGGTTATGGTAATCGGTCTTATACCCTATGCGATATCACAATGCTACGGCAGTACCCTTCGTGAAGCCGGCAGAGCTACGGTGCCTATGATAGCGGGTGTTATTGCAGTTGTTATAAATCTTGTGCTTAACTACATACTTATATTCGGTAAATTCGGCGCACCGCGACTGGGCGTTGTCGGTGCCGCTGTTGCAACCGTTATATCCCGTTTTGCCGAGTTATTGTTCCTTATCATATACACGTTTGTAAAAGGTGAAAAATGTCGCTTTATTCTTGACGGTTGGAAAAGCGTATACGTACCGTGGTGGCTGATCCGCGAAATCTTTAAAAAGGGTATGCCGCTTATGCTCAATGAAGCTATGTGGTCTTTGGGTACTGCGACTATAAACCAATGCTATTCTATGCGTGGAATGGATGTCGTAGCCGCAAATAATATCTCGCAAACCTTCTTTATGGTATTCTCGGTTGCATTTATGTCGGTCGGCTCGGCTATAGGAATTATATTAGGTCATACCTTAGGTAGCGGTGAGACCGATACCGCAATGACCACCGCAACGCGCCTCATCGCCTTTTCGGTATTTATTAGTATCATGGTAGGTGCGGTATATTTTGTGGCGGCAAGATATATACCTTATATGTATAATACGAATTCAGAGGTGCGCCGTATCGCAATGTATCTGATGCAAATTACCGCCCTCGTTATGCCGATTGATGCCTATGCCCACGCCACGTATTTTACACTTCGTTCGGGCGGAAAGGTGTTTATAACGTTGCTTTTCGATAGCGGATTTATGTGGGTGTTGAGCGTTCCTGTGGCTTTTGCGCTCATTCACTTTACGTCGCTTGGTATTCTTGGTGTGTTTTTAGTCATACAGCTGCTCAATTTACTTAAATGCGTGTTGGGTACTGTTTTTGTGAAACAGGGCGTTTGGATAAAAAACATAATTTCAGAACAATAATTGTTAAAATTTTAGCATTTCGGGTATTGTTTTTTTGTCGAAAAAATGTTATACTCAATTTGTATGAAATCTTGAAAGGAGTACATATATGAACTATTCACATGAAGTACAAAATATGTGTCCACTTGCCAAGGGCGCATATCACGGTCCCGCTCCTATTCCGGAGGAGGGCAAATGGGTACAGGTTAAGGAAGTTAAGGACATTTCAGGTCTTACCCATGGTATCGGCTGGTGCGCACCTCAGCAGGGCGCTTGTAAGTTAAGCCTTAACGTTAAAGAGGGCGTTATCGAGGAAGCATTGGTTGAAACCATCGGTTGCTCGGGTATGACACACTCTGCGGCTATGGCATCCGAAATTCTTGTTGGTAAAACACTTCTTGAAGCGCTTAATACCGACCTCGTTTGTGATGCTATCAACACCGCTATGCGTGAGCTTTTCTTGCAGATCGTTTACGGCCGTACACAGACTGCTTTCTCCGAAGACGGTTTGCCGATCGGCGCAGGTCTTGAGGATCTCGGTAAGGGTCTCCGTTCACAGACCGGTACTACCTATGCTACAAAGGTTAAGGGCCCCCGCTATCTTGAGCTTGCAGAGGGTTACATTACCAAGTGCGCAGTTGATGAGAATGACACCATTATCGGCTATAAGTTCGTTCACCTCGGCAAGATGATGGAAATGATAAAGAAGGGTATTGACGCTAATGAGGCTTTGGAAAAAGCAAGCGGTCAGTACGGTCGCGTTGATGATGCAGTTCGCCTCATCGATCCTCGCGAAGAATAATTAAGGGAGGTAAATTTGTATGCCATTATTTGAAAGCTATGAAAGAAGAATTAAGCAAATCAATGAAGAGCTCGCGAAGCACGGCATTGCCTCCATCGAGGAAGCAAAGGCTATCTGCGACGAGGCAGGCGTTGATGCTTATAATATCGTAAAGGGCATTCAGCCCATCTGTTTTGAAAATGCTGCTTGGGCTTATGTAGTAGGTTGCGCTATCGCTATTAAGGATAAGGTAGCAAATGCTGCTGAGGCTGCCGAGAAAATCGGTCTTGGTCTTCAGTCCTTCTGCATCCCCGGCTCTGTTGCCGATGACCGCAAGGTTGGTATCGGTCACGGTAATCTTGGCGCTATGCTTCTCCGTGAGGAGACCAAGTGCTTTGCATTCCTTGCAGGTCACGAATCCTTCGCAGCCGCTGA
>JAXJYT010000224.1:0-7838 GCA_036306845.1 Acutalibacteraceae bacterium
CTTTGGTATTACCGAAAACATTAACGCCGCGCACATAATTACGGTATCCTTTATGTTATACGGCTTGTGTGAATCTTCGGCAATACTTGCAAAGTACGCCGAGCCAAGCAAAGCAAAGCCCGTTACCCAATAATCGTAGGTGTAGTTACACGCTATATATATATTCGTAGGGAAAAGAGCCACCGTTGCCAATATCATTTTACCGTTTTTAACCTTTTTAACAGCAAAATACACAAGCGTAGCATAAATGAAAAGGGTTGCTAATTGACCGCTTATAAATCTTATATAAAAGTTAAAACCGAAAAGGCGCGTTAGTGCTATAGCTATTCCCGCAGGTATATGCGCAAGACTTGGCAGCACTGACTTTTGAAGTGTCGCAACGTCACTCATAGAAGCCAATGTTTGCTTTGCCACCTCACTGTCAAAATATGTGGGTGACGTGCTAAGCACCGTACCGTACTGTATAGCCAAATCCGCTTCGGTGTAGTTGGCAGTGCGAAAAAAAGATGAATCAACAGCAAAAGAATAGTGACCGTCCAAATCCCAACAAATGTGACCCATTGGTTGACAGAAAACAACAAAAAGTCCAATTGATACAACAATTAAGAACAGTGGCTTTTCCGGTGCAGCTTCAAAGCTTTTTCTGTAAACGATAACTGTCGCTATAAGGGCAATTATCGCAAAAGCGAGCATAAAGCTTGCCATATTAAACGGCTTGTCCAGACTGTCATTGCCCAAAAGCTTACGGTAACCTATTTCCCCTACGGCGCCCAAAAGCGCCGAGCCACCGATTATTAAAGCAAAGCTTAAAATATCCCTATAGCCCTGCTTTATAGTAGTTGCCAATTTATTTTTTACATCAAATTTAAAATCAAGCAGGAATGCGCAGACAAACGTGAACAATGCTACGCATATCACCAAGGCATACCGCCAAAGCGGTAGCATCATCATATATGTCCGCTCTTCAGGAAGCGTTTCATAAAGCGAAATATTATCAAAAACACAATCCTTTGGAAATTCTACGCGTATAGCCGCATAATCGGTAGGGAACAAGGTTGTAACCGCCGCTTTTTGTCCAATACCTATGGTGGTAACCACGGGCTCTAAATCGGTAAACGTGCCGTCAGTTGTGCCCCTTATACTAAAGCTGACCGTATAGCCGCTACCCTCTTTGTAATTTACCGCAATGCTTTTGGCAGTTCCCTCAACTGCGGGAAATTCCAAAGCGCATATTCCGCCGTCGGTAGTAATTGTACCGTCCGCGGCAATATTTCCGCCCGATACCACCGTTGCGTTTTCGGGCGTAAGCACCGCAAACGGCTCACCCTGCGGCAAATATTCCACGCCCCTCACGGCAGGACATATAACCGAAAAAGCAATAATTCCTATAATTACTGCAAAAACCGTGGCGAAAGCTATTCTTTTTCCCATGTTTTTCTCCTTATTTCTGAAGCACCTTTTCTATTTTTCCGATTATCATATAGTGATAATCGTCATCATACCACTTATGTGGCTCGTTATCTGTAAACTTCTCCTTTTCCAAACGGGAAATATACTGCTTTTTGCAAACGATAACCAATCGCGCTTCTTCAAAATAAACGGTATCATCGGCAAAAACGGGCGTAAGTCCCGTTTCCTTCGTTTTGTCAATATCCCTACCCGATTTACTTCCGCATATTTTGTGGATATCCTTTCTGTCACCATAAAACGATAATGAGAAGGTATCGTGCTTTTCAAGAAAATCCATCGTATAGCGTTGTGGACGCACCGCAATTACAACCGAATCGTTGCCCCACATTTCACCCGCAAAGCCCCATGATGCAGTCATCATATTATGCGCTTCACTATCGCCCGCGGCGATAAGCATCCATTCATCTGCAATCATTTTAATAAGATTGCCATCAATCTCACGGGCATTTATTTCTTTAAACATAAAATCAATCCTTCTTCAGATTTTCGTTCATTATAGCATGGATTTGTTCACCAAGCTCTGCAGTATGGGCATTACCCTTCGTATCTATTACCTCTAAAACATCAAAATATACGTCGTGATGGCGACGGAACATATTTTTAGGAATTCCTTTTGTTCCTTTAAGCGTGCAAACCACAATCTTCGCCTCATTTTTCGTAGCAACCTTAAAGGCACCGTTTCTAAACGGCAACAATTCACCCGTAAGGCTTACAAAACCCTCAGGGAAAACGGCAACCGAATTCTTATCGTTCTTTATAAGCTTTACTGCATTTATAATGGTCTTTGCGCCCTCACGGTCATTATCGCGGTCAATGGGAAGTCCGTTCATTTTGTGAAGCGCCCTGTAGACAAACGGATACAATTCACGTACCTCACGCTTGGCAATAAAGGCAAGGTCATATTTTCCGAGCGCGTAAAGAATCGGCGCAGGGTCAAGGTTGTGAAGATGATTGCAAACGAGCAAAAACCTTTCGCCGTCAGGCACCTTTTCAAGACCCGTTATATGCATTTCGATTCGCGCAAGCTTAAACACGAGATGTAAAAATCCCCCGACAACTATACGAAAAAGCTTTGTATCGCGCGGCGGTTTATTAAGGTTTACTGCCGCAACCATTATTACAAGCAAAATGCCGTGCAGTAAAATAAGCGCCAACGTACCGCCTATAAGCGAAAGAGGTGTTGCCCACCAACCGTAAGCTGCAGTGAACATACCACCCAGCGTACCCCAAAGCGCCGTAATCAGCGCCGAGATAATTATGTACACGTATAAAATCATACTAACTCCTTAATTTTGCTTTCTTACAATCTTATATTCATCATAAAAATCGTAATACGGACAATTTGCCGTTTGGCTTGTAAGGAAACGTGCGTATTCATCCTCATCAAGATTTATCTCACAACAGTAGCAATCGGTTTCCTCATCATAAATGTAATTAGCGCAGGTTTCACAATTTGTAGCCTGTTTTTTCATAAGATTACTCCTGTTTACCGTCATCCGCACCGTCATTAGCGTTGCCATCGGTTTCACCGTTGCCTTTGCCGTCGGTACCGCTCGAGCTTCCTCCATCCGAACCACCGTCGGTACCGCCATCAGTGCCGCTCGAACCCGAACTACCGCTATCAGAACCGCTCGAACCTGAGCTTCCGCCATCGGTACCGCTTGAGCCGCTTGAACCCGAGCTTCCGCCCTCCGTACCGCTTGAGCCGTCAGAGCTTCCCGAACTGCTGCTCGATCCGCTCGATACTTCGTCCGTACTGCTACCACTGTCGCTTGGCGTATCGCCTGTATCCTCAATTTCGCTTGAGGTGTTGTCGGTGCTCGCGTTACCGCTTGGTGTTGTGCTTGGTTTGTAGCTTCCGGGGCCGCCCTTATACCAGCTGTTTGTCTTAATACCGTTCTGCTCGATATATTCCTCCATAGTAAGACCGTCATATATCATACCGTGAATAAGGTCTGCCGCATAATCAAGGTCATAATATATAACCGAGCCATAGCCCGACGGACTTGTCATCAAAAACTCGCTTTGATGCTCTGCGGGAGGCAAACGGTACTGCTCAAATGTGGGCGAGCCCAACAGTACATTATATGCAAGGCTTAAAATTTCGCTATATGAAAGTGAGGTTTCACTGCAAGGTATAAGCGCCTTTGCAAGCTTGGCGTACTGTGTCTTGGGCAGGGTAATTGCACGGTTAAAGAGTTGTTCCATAACGTGACGTTGACGGTCGGTACGACCGTAATCGTTATTGGTATTCCATACCGTTCTGCAGTAGCGCACACGCGAATAAGCCACCGCCTGAACACCGTTCAGTTGTTGTTCGCCCGCCTTTTTTATATAATATTTTTTAGGGTCAAGCTTCATTGCCGCGCAAATCTCATCCATACAGTTGTTAAGATTAGGACGGTCAGCACCCTTCCATGCAAGCTCATCCTCGGTAATGGTTGCAGTAATGCCACCAACCGCTTCAATAATATCGGTCATACCATAAAAATTTACGGTTGCATATTCCGAAATATCAAGACGGAATATATTATTAAGTGTTTTTATGGCGTGCTCGGGGCCCTTTGCGTATGCAGAATTTATCTTACCGTAGGTGGTTTTACCGCCATTTTCCATCGGCACAAAGGTGTCACGCATAACGGAGATTATTTTAACCTTTTTGGTGCTTGTATTAAGGGACAAAATCATTATACTGTCCGAATTACCCTTAAAGGATTTTTCGTTTCTTGTGTCAAGACCGAAAAGCGCAATGTTTATAACCTCATCATTGATGATTTCCTGAAAGCCTAAATCAAGAGGGTCCTCGGTAATATCTTTATAGTTATAGTTAAAGACAGAAAAGAAAACACCCGCAACAATGGCAACCACCAAAAGCACAGAACAAGCGCTGATAAGCGCCGCTCGTTTACCCTTTGAAAGTGCGCGCCACCACAAAACGAATTTAGATTCCTTGCCGTGAGAGTGCGGCGCACTACTCGATACGATATCCTCAAAGGTAAATCCATCGGACATATGCGAATGTGATACTATATCCTCAAAGCCGTCCTCTTCCTTTTTGGTCGAGGATATAATATCCTCGTAGTCATCAAAATTAAAATTAAAGCTTTCGTTTTCCTTCATTTTCTATCACCATTCCCCTATACGCGCTTTTTCATAAGCGGCTTTTCGGTAATTAAAAAGGTTACTGTGCCAAGACAGATTGACACAACGCTCGCAAGTACGAAATTTAAAAATTGCGGCATACTGCCACCCCAGAAAAAAACAAGCGTTTGTTGAACTAAAAATCCCCAAAGATATATACCGTACGAAATATCACCTGTTTTTCCGAGCCACACGGGACACTGCGGTATAGCAAACCACAGCGTAAACAGTATATACGGTAAAAACAGTATTAAAAATATATTTGTAAACGGTCTTGCCACCGTTATACACAAAGCAAGTGCAATTAAAGCTATAGGTACTAACCTTATGTTAAGCTTGATATGCTCACGGTATACATAAAAAAGCATACCGATATAAAAGAATAAACAAGGTCTTGCCATATCGCAAAGTAACAAAGGTAAATAATCGTTAAAAAGCAGTACCGCAACGGCAAGTGGAACCGTATACCAGAATCGGCGCTTTTCAAGTAATTTTAATTTAAAGAAGATAAAACACGCCACGTAGCAAGCAAATTCAACGGGCAAGGTCCATAAAGAGCCGTTTGCTACGGTACCGTAAATATTGTTTGTAAACACACCCGGCAAATTATGCGTTGGTAAAAGAACTGCATTCAAGAAATATTTGTATGTATCGGGTGAAAGCAAATATTCTTTTATAGAAAGGCTTGTTATAAAAGCGCCCAACACTACCGTAGAAAACACAACGAAGGCAAGCGGAGGAAAAAGTCTTTTCAGTCTTGCTGAAATATAAGGCACAAATTTATCAGCGCGCATAACACTTCTGCTGATTAAATAGCCGCTGCAAAGAAAGAACAGTGCCACACATACTCCGCCTATTGACAAAATATCATCAGTAAATCGGTTCAACGGATCTTCTACAGCTCCGCCCGTCGACACGGAGAAGCTGTGAGCGAAAATCACCATTACAGAAGCTAAAAATCGCATCAAGTGAAGATTTTCACTCTTTTTTACGGTGGTTTCAGATAATTTCATATTATTTCTCCAACATTTGTTTGTAGATATCACCTTTTTTGATACCCGAAATATTAGCGGCTTCCTTCGCCGCGGCAGAGGCGGAAAGTCCGTCCTCTTGTAACGCCCTTGCAAGTGACACCGCTTCATCTACGGTATATACCCTTTGCTCTGCAGCGCTTGCGCCCTCTACAATCAACACAAACTCACCGCGCGGAGCGTTTTCCTTAAAATATTCACAAGCGCCCAAAAGTGTGGTGGACAGTACCTGCTCGTGTAGCTTTGTCAGTTCGCGTGCGATGGCAATTTTACGTTCACCGAAGGTGTTATATAGATCCTCAAGCGTGCGGCAAAGCTTGTGCGGCGCCTCATAAAAAATTATGGTGCGGTGCTCGTTCTTAAGCTCCCCTAAATGTTCCGCTCTCTCTTTTTTATCAACCGACAAAAAGCCCTCAAAGCAGAAGCGTTTTGAAGGCATTCCCGATACCGCCAGAGCAGTTGCAAACGCCGTAGGACCGGGCACCGATTCTATGGGTACACCCGCCGCTATGCATTCACGAACCAAATCTTCACCGGGGTCGGAGATTGCGGGCATACCCGCATCGGTTACTATCGCCGCGGATTCACCGCCTAATAACCGCTCTATAATAACACCGCTTTTAGACTGTTTATTATGCTCAAAATAGCTGATAAGCGGTTTTTTTATTTCAAAATGATTAAGTAATTTAAGGGTTACCCTTGTATCCTCGGCGGCAATAAAATCCACCTCGGATAAAATCCTTATGGCGCGGGGCGAAAAATCCTCAAGATTACCTATGGGGGTGCCGACAACGTACAACTTACCCGACATTACAGATACCCCTCCTTATATGCGCCGTAAATTTCTATCATTTCCTCGGAAAATTTACCGTGCTTGTCCTCTACGTACAAATCGGGCTCTATCCGAAGTCCCGTTTTAGCGCACCGTTTGCCCTCTACAAGCACAAGCCACGGCTCACACCCCTTGTATTTGCAAACAAGGCGCAGCCGTTTAGGCTCTACCTTATATTTACTCATAAGGCAGATAAGCTCGCTTAGTCTTTCGGGGCGTTGGCACATACAAAGTCTGCCGCCCGTTTGCAAAAGACGCGCCGATACCGACACGATATCCTCTAAAGTGCAGGCAACCTCGTGCCGTGCGACCGACAAAACGCTGTCGGGATGTTTAATTCCCGCGTCTGTCGCCTTATAGGGTGGATTGCAGGTGACAAGGTTATGGCACCCGAATTCCACCTTGCCGCGAAGCTCGTTTAAATCGGATAAAACGGGTGTAAAATTATTAAAGCCGTTTTTTTCCTTTGTTAAAGTGGCTAAATCGATTGCCTCTTCAGAAATATCAACGCCCACAATCGATTTCGGTCCGCCTTTTCGCAGCATTAAAAACGGTATGATGCCGCAACCCGTACCCAAATCGACAACACTGTCGCGCGGTTTAGCCGCGGCAAAATGGTTAAGGATTACCGCATCCGTACCAAAGGTATGATGGCGTGAAACGTAAATTTCTACGCCGTTTCCTATGGGGGAAAGCTCTCTTATGCTCTCGTCCATTTTACACCCTGTGGAGTATCCTCTAAAATAATACCCATTTCTTTAAGCTGATCGCGAATTTGGTCGGCAGTCTTAAAGTCCTTTGCCTTTCGCGCCTGTGTTCTCTTTTCGATAAGCTCTTCAATTTCACTGTCAAGATTATCGGTTTTGCGATTGTAAACCAGACCCAAAACGCCCGTTAGTTCATCAAATACGTTGGCAAATGCCTCAAGCGCCGCCTTACCTGCGCCACCTTGAATTGCGGTATTGATTTCACGAACGAGTGAGAACACTGCCGCCAATGCATCGGCGGTGTTAAGGTCATCCTCCATCGCATCGATAAACTCGTTACGGCGTGCCTCTACAAATGCGGGTACATCGCCGCCATCGGTAGCGTTTTTAAGAGCAAAATCAATATTATCACGGCATGTGTAAAGACGTTCAAGCGCATTCTTGCCCTGCTCTAATATATCAACAGAATAGTTAATAGGTCCTCTGTACTGCGAAGAAATCATTAAATAACGAATTGGCTCATAGCCGTAGCGCTCGGCAACATCACGAACGGTAAAGAAGTTGCCCAGTGACTTCGACATCTTGTGGTTATCAACGTTGATAAAGCCGTTGTGCATCCAATAGTGAGCAAATTCGCAACCGTTAGCGCACTCGCTC
>JAXJYT010000225.1:0-4684 GCA_036306845.1 Acutalibacteraceae bacterium
ATCCCATTGCAATGAATGTTGTGCAAAATTAAATATTAGAATTTAATTTTGCCAAAGCCACTTCTAAAGTGGCTTGTCGGAACGCTTTTGAGCGTTTCGACTAACTACAATCATTATTAATAAAGTTAGGTACAAATGCACAATTTGGAGGTAATTTATGCTTAATACCGATAGACTTTGTATGGGCTGCATGAATGATAACGGGGGAGAGGCAGTTTGCAGTATCTGTGGATGGGATTCAGCAAATAAAAACGGTGCCGATAAGCTTCCCGTTAAATTTGCGCTTTCCGACCGCTATATCGTGGGCAGGGTGCTTAAAAGCAATCCCGAAAGCACGGTGTACATCGGTTGGGACAATACCACAGGTGCAGCAGTTAGTATAAGGGAGTATTTTCCGTCAGCAGCGGCTATCCGTAACCCCGATAAAACTGTCTCAATGGTTGAGGGTATGGAATATGTGTTTAACGAGGGCCTTATGAGCTTTATGGACATAAACAAGAGTCTTATAGGTCTTGAGTTACCGTCACTTATTCCCACGCTTTCCGTTTTTGAGGATAACGGAACGGTATACAGTATTTCGGCGGCGCATTCGGGTATTACGCTTCAAAGCTTTTTAGAGCGTAACGGCGGCAGTCTTAAGTGGGAGCAGGTACGCGCCCTTTTCTTGCCGCTTATTGATACAGTTGAAGGACTTCACGAAATCAATATACTTCACGGTGGAATTTCACCCGAAACCGTTGTTGTCGGTCGTGACGGCAAGCTTCGCCTTACCGATATATGTATTCCGAGACTCAGAGCCGTATCAAGCGACACCGCTACCGAGCTTTATAGCGGTTATGCCGCCGCGGAGCAGTATGGTGTTGAGGGATTATCCGTTGATGAATATACCGATGTTTATGGACTGGCGTCAACGCTTTTCCGTGTGCTTATCGGAAAAACACCTCCCCCCGCAAACGAGCGTATTAACGCCGATACACTTACAATTCCCGCGCACTTTGCCGATGAGCTTCCGCGTCAGGTTTTGGTTGCGATTGCTAACGGTATGCAGGTAAGACCCGAAACACGTTCACAGAGTGTTGAGGTTTATAAAAACGAGCTTGTATACGGCGAAACGCAGGAAAATGCCCGCCGCGCCGCACAAAGCCGTAAGGCAGAAGAAAAGTCAAACAAGCTTGAACAAAAGGAAAACGGCAAGAAAAGTAAGGGTTCAAGCGCAAAGTACCTTGCAATATCTACCGTAGCAACACTTTTAATTTTTGCTATTATCGGTGTAACACTTTGCTTTACCGTGTTCCGTGAACAGCTTTTTGGACCAAAGGTGCCCGTTTCAACAAATTCCGATGATGCACCCTCTGTACCTGAAATAAATCAGGTTGGTGACGTTGACAGTGATTACGTTGAAACCGTTATTACTTATGAGGTGCCCGATTTTGTCGGTCTTAAGTATAAGGATATTCTTGAGGATGCCGACGATAAGTATGAACGCTTTAAGATTACGGTGGCTGACAAAAAGTTTTCTGAAAAATATCCGCGCGGTACGGTTTGCTCACAGTCACTTGAAGCAGGTACACCCGTTGCTAACAAAACCCCGATTACGCTTGTTGTAAGTCTTGGACCTTCAAGCGTTAAGGTGCCGAGTGTCAAGGGGCACACCAAGGAGGAGGCTTTGTTAGAGCTTTTGAAACAGGGCTTTATGTACGAAAACATTGAGTTTATTGATAAGTTTGACTCTGATGCCGAGCCGGGCGTGGTGCTTGAGCAAACACCAAAGTCGGGTGAAAACGTGGGAATTGAGTCGGTTATTGAAATTTATATCAATTCTTATGAGGGCGAAGAGGAGGATTCCTCAAGCGGTCCGCTGTATTTTAACGATAATTAAAAAAATGCTTGATTTTATAAAAATATATGTTATAATATATAGCGTAAGATGTTTTAAGAAAGGTGAGTGGGGCAACCCGCTCACTTTTATTTATGGCAACAGAAAGGAAGAAGGCTTATGGCAGGTGTGGCGGATAAGGTATTCGCGCTTGTACAGGACACCGTTGAAGCACAGGGTGTAAACCTTTGGGATGTGCGCTTTGTAAAAGAGGGCGCCGCCCACTATTTAAGACTGTTTATTGACAGTCCGGACGGTATTTCCATCGACGATTGCACCAATGTTTCCCATGCGGTAGACCCTATTATTGATGAGGCGGACCCGATTGACTGCTCTTATTATCTTGAGGTTTGCTCGGCGGGTCTTGGTCGCGAGCTTGTGCGCGATGCGCATTTTACCGCAATGCTTGGAAAAGAAGTGCGGTTGCGTCTTTTTAAGGCTTTGAACGGTACCAAGGAATTTACGGGTACACTAAAAAGCTATGTGGACGGTATAGTTGTTATTGAATGCGGGGAAGGCGATTTGTCGTTCTCGCGTAAGGATATTGCAAAAGCAACACTTGAGGATTTTTAATACGGAGGTAATTTAGAAAAATGGCTAAAAGAATGACAGCAAAGGAAAAGAAGGATAATAAAGAGTTTTTTGCGGCTCTTAAGATGATGGAAGAGGAAAGGGGTATCCCTTGCGAGTTTATCGCTGATAAGATATCCGAAGCTATAACAGTAGCTGCCCGTAAGGATTACGGCGGTAACGATATCGTTTCCTGTGTTATTGACACCGAAAATGAAATCTTTACCGTTACTGCGCGTAAGGAAATTGTTGACGAGGTTGAAAACCCCTTCACACAAATTTCAAAAGAGGATGCTGCCGCTATTGATAAGTCGGCTTTAGAGGTCGGCTTTATCGACATTAAGCTTGACCCCAAGAAGTTTGGCAGAATAGTAGCGCAAAATTCTAAGAACAATTTCCGTCAGGGTGTTCGTGAGGCAGAAAAGGGTCAGGTATTGGCAGAGTTCCAGAGCAAAACACGTGAGCTCGTTACTGCAGTTGTTGAGCGTATCGACCCCAAGACAGGTAATGCTATACTTACAATCGGTCATAACGAGGCAACCCTGCCGAAACTTGAGCAGGTTCCCGATGAGGAACTTCGCGAGGGTGATCATATCAAGGTTTACGTTGTTGACGTAAAAGAAACCGACCGCGGTCCCCGCATTATGCTTTCCCGTACGCATCCCGGTCTTGTTAAGCGCCTCTTTGAGACCGAGGTTCCCGAGATTTTCGACGGTACCATTGAAATCAAGGCTATTTCACGTCAGGCAGGTTCCCGTACAAAGATGGCAGTTTGGTCTGAAAACAGTGAAATTGATGCTGTTGGCGCTTGTATCGGTCCTCGCGGCGCACGCGTAAACAAGATAGTAGAGGAACTTGCAGGCGAGAAGATTGACATTGTTAAATACAGTGAGGATCCCGTTGCATTCGTAAGTGAAGCGCTTTCGCCCGCAAAGGTTGTATCGGTTGTCGTTGAGAGCACCGAGCCTAAGGTTTGCGTAGCCCGTGTACCCGAAGCGCAGTTATCCCTGGCTATTGGTAACAAGGGTCAGAATGTTCGCCTTGCAGCAAAGCTTACAGGATGGAAGATTGATATCCACCCCGAAAGCGGCTTCTTCGGTGAATAGTATTAAAGGAGTGTAGCAGTTTGGCTAAAAAGAAAATACCGCTTCGCATGTGCGTTGCTTGCCGTGAGATGAAGGAAAAGTCGGAGCTTGTCCGCATCGTTAAAACCCCTACGGGCGAAATCGTGCTTGACGGGGGAACACGAATCGGTGGCAGAGGCGCCTATATTTGCAAAAGCAAGGCGTGTCTTGACGCCGCTCAAAAAACAAATGCATTGGCGCGTGCTTTTGAAACTTCGGTTTCAAAGGAAATATATGCAAGTCTTGAGGAGAGTGGCGTTTTTGAATAGCAAGGTACTAACCCTTTTGGGCTTTGCGGCAAAGGCGGGTAAGCTTTCCTTTGGTATGAATGCTACCGTGTTTTCGGTGAAATCTAAAAAAGCCAGGACTGTTTTGGTGGCTTCTGATATATCGGCAAAAAGTTGTAAAGAGGTTGCCTACTACTGCGATAAATTCGGCGTAAGCCACTTTTCGCTTGATAATTATAATATAGAGGATATATCGCGTTCAGTTGGTAAAAAATGCGGTATACTCTCAGTAAACGACGATTCATTCAAAGAATCAATTTCTACTGCTATCAGGGAGGAAATTCGATGACAAATAAATATAAAATCAGTGATTTAGCTAAAGATTTTAATAAGAGCTCAAAGGATATAATTGCGCTTGTTTTAAGCCTCACGGGTGAGGAGAAAAAATCAAGCACAACCTTGGGTGAAGAGGAAATCGCACTTGTATTTGATGCGATAACAAAGGCTAACGAGGTTAAAAACTTCAACGACTACTTTGCTACGGGTGAAGCCGCACGTGAAGAGGCTAAAAAGAAGCGTCAGGATGCAAAGGATAAAAAGCTTGCCGAGCAGATGGCTATTCTTGAACAGTTGAAGGCGGCTGCCGCTGCTGCCGCAGGTGAGGAGATTCCTAAGGAAGAAAAGAAGACTGAGCCTAAAAAGGTAGAGGAAAAGAAGCCGGAAGCTAAAAAGACAGAAAAAGCCGAGGATAAGAAGCCGGAGGAGAAAAAAGAAACTCCTAAGGCTAAAGAAGAGAAAAAGCCCGAGTCTAAGAAGGAGGCTCCGAAAACTGCTGAAAAGGCTCCTAAAAAGGCCGAAAAGCAGGAAAAGAAGGAAGCTCCGAAGGC
>JAXJYT010000226.1:0-10110 GCA_036306845.1 Acutalibacteraceae bacterium
ATCATAGCCTGAATAATTACTGTTGTTAATACGCTCCATATAATATTCCATATCTGTCAGAAAGTGGCCCGGACAGTAAAGCAATGCCGCGATGGTTACAATGATTATTATACCTAAATTTTTGCGTAATGTAGATTTAAACATTCCAAAGAATGGGTTGATTTCACGAGAGGATGTTTTTAACATCATAACCGATTACCTCCAATTCATATACAAATACCTCTTCGAGCGTCGGCTCGATTGCTTCGCAGTAAATCGGGGAAAGGCGGTTTATAAACTGCATAATCTTTTCCTCGTCACCGCGGACAATAAGGGATATAAGCGACCCCGTGCGCTCAAGCTTCATAACGTCAAGTTCATCAAAAACAGAGAGCTCGGGCACGTTACTGAACGCCGCCTGAATTTTATGTATATTACCCTTTATGCCGTCAACGTCGCCCTTTGAAATAATCTTACCCTCGTGTACAACGGCGATATGGTCGCACACGTTTTCAAGTTCAAGCAGATTATGTGAAGCGATAACGGCGGTCATTCCGTATTTTTCTACGCTCTCCATAATAATATTGGCAAGCACGCGGCGCATAACAACGTCAAGACCGTCGAACGCTTCATCAAGCAATATGTATTTAGGCTTTGTAGAAAGCGAAAGAATAAGTGCCGCCTGACGCTGCATACCCTTAGAAAAGGTGGAAAGCCGCGCATTTTGGTCAAGTGGGAAAATGGTCAGAAGATGATTATATATTTCATAATCGAAGGACGGATACATATTACTGTATAGCGCCGCCATTTCCTTCAAATCCGACTGTGGCAGGAAATACGGTGTATCACCTAAAAAAGCAATCTGCGATTTTAACGCGGGGTTATTAAAGGTGTTTTCGCCATCTATTCCAACATTGCCCTCATCAGCCATATAAACACCGGATATAAGGCGCAAAAGCGTGGATTTACCCGAACCGTTAGAGCCGACAAGACCATACACCGAGCCTTCGGCTATCTGGAGCGATATATTTTTAAGCGCTTCCTTTTCATCGAATCTTTTTACAAGGTTTTTTGCAAAAATCATTACTCTTCCTCCTTTAAAACGGCAATAAGCTCCTCTTTCGTAAGTCCTAATTCAAGCGCCGTACGTACCGCCGCTTTGAATTCACGCGTTGCATTTTTCCTGATTGCAAGCGATGCATCCTCATCATCAGACATAAATGAGCCCTTACCCTTTACCGAATAAATAATTCCGTTAGCCTCTAAAATAGCGTATGCCTTCTGCACGGTATTGGGATTTACCGAAAATCTTGATGCAAGTACGCGCACAGAGGGCATCTGTTCCCCGCCCTTTATGGCGCCTAATGCCTTTAGTCTGATAAAGCCGTTCACAATCTGATCGCAAATCGATACGCCGCTTTTTAAATCTAACTGAAACATAAATTCACTCCTGTTCGATACTGTACTATGACAGTTAGTACAGTTGTATGGTAACACACCGTCCCCTAATTGTCAAGGAAAATTTTTAAATGTTTAAATTTTCAAAAAGTGTTTGCAAATACATTCGTAATATGTTATAATAATGTGAAATAAAATTGGGTTTACTATGCCGTAATTTTATAAATGCGGGTACCCGCATTTATATTGCGCAAAAGCGCAATATAGAAATATGTTTTCTTTTAGGAGTGAAAAATTTGGATTCTAAACTGGCACTGTATATCGTAAAGCGTGTACTGCTTGCGATATTTACAGTATTTTTGGTAATTACTATTACCTTCTTTGTAATGAAGGCTATACCCGGCGGTCCTTTCCTTAGCGAAAAATCACCCAGTCCCGCCGTTACTGCCGCACTTGAGGCAAAGTACGGCCTTGATAAGCCTATTATGGAGCAGTACACCACCTATCTTACCGATATATTAAAGGGTGATTTCGGTCCCTCGATTAAGAATCGCGGCCGTGACGTTATGGATCTTATAATGGAAGGCTTTAAGACAAGCGGCAAAATTGGTATTATCGCGGCAGGTATTGCCATTATTATCGGCTTGGTGCTTGGCGCTACTGCGGCGGTATTCCATAACAAGATTGCAGATAAGGTAATAATGGTGCTTACTACTGCATCTATTGCTATGCCATCCTTTGTTATAGCAACAATACTACTGTTGTTGCTATGCGTAAAGCTTCCCTTGTTCCCCGCAAACGGAAGCACGGCAGCAGGTCTTGTATTGCCTATCGCATCGCTCGCCTTTTATCCGATGGCTTATATCACCCGCCTTACACGTTCAAGTATGCTTGATGTTTTGGGGCAGGATTATATCCGCACCGCACGTGCAAAGGGTGTTTCCAACAATAAGGTTCTGTTCAAGCACGCACTTAAGAATGCGGTTACACCGGTCATTACATACGTAGGACCGATGATTGCCTTCATTCTTACGGGTAGTCTTGTTGTTGAGCAGATTTTTGCCGTTCCCGGTCTTGGTAAGTATTTTTACTCAAGCATTATCAACCGTGATTATCCTATGATTATGGGTACTACTATATTCCTTGCAACGCTTATGGTTATTATGACTCTTGTATCAGATATACTATATAAGGTATTTGACCCGCGCGTTGACTTATCCTAAGGGGGTTTAAAAAATGAATAACGAAATAAAGAAAAACCCCTTAAGTCTTCAGCTTGACCTTTCAAGCTTTGAAAAGGCTACGGATGAGGAAAAGTTTTTACAACAAAGAATGAGAGAGAGCACCACCTTCTTTAAGGACGGTATGCGCCGATTCTCTAAAAACAAGATTGCGATGATTAGCCTTTTTACCGTTTTAATCGTTGTTTTAATCGCTATTTTCGCACCTATGTTCTATCCTTATAAGTATGAGCAACAGTTAGGTCTTACCGCGGGTGAGAACGTTGACTCTTCCTATAAAAATCTAAAGCCGTTTGAATACGGCACTACAGAGCAGGCGCGAATCGAAGCGGGTGAAAAGATTTTCCCCCACATCTTCGGTACAGATTCGCACGGTCGTGACTATGCTATCCGCGTTATCTACGGCACCCGCGTATCCCTGCTTGTTGGCTTCTTTGCAAGTATAATCGTGCTTATTATCGGCGTGGTTTACGGCTCTGTCTCGGGCTTCTACGGCGGTAAGGTAGACCTTATAATGATGCGAATAGTTGATATTATCTATTCACTTCCCGATTTGCTTATTATCATACTTTTATCGGTTGTTTTAAAGCAGACTGTTCAGCAGTTGATTGCCGGTACCGTGCTCGAAAAAATCGGTGTTGGTATGATTAGTATATTTATCGTTTTCGCGTTGCTTTACTGGGTAAGTATGGCGCGTATGGTACGCGGTCAAATTCTTTCCATTAAGCAGCAGGACTATGTTTTAGCGGCACGTTCTATCGGCGCCAAGGGCGGTCATATCATCAGAAAGCATATGCTTCCCAACTGCATAAGCGTTATCATCATTTCAACCGCCTTGCAGATTCCCTCGGCTATATTTACCGAAAGCTTTTTGTCCTTCTTGGGTCTTGGTGTTAATATACCAATGCCTTCTTTAGGCTCGTTGGCTTCGGATGCGCTTGCAGGTATTTACTCATACGCGTACCGCCTTGTAATACCCGCTATTGCAATTTGTCTTATCGTATTGTCACTTAATCTTTTGGGTGACGGTCTTCGCGATGCGTTTGACCCCAAGCTTAGAAAGTAGAGGTTTGTTATGGAATTATTAAAAGTAAAAGACTTACACACCTCTTTCTTTACTGCAGCAGGTGAGGTTAAAGCGGTAAACGGTATATCCTTTTCGCTTGACAGCGGTAAGGTATTAGGTATCGTTGGTGAATCGGGTTCGGGTAAAAGTGTTACCGCGTACTCGATTATGCAGATTCTTTCAAATCCCGGTGAAATTGTGTCGGGTAGTATCAAATTCAAGGGTGAAGAGCTTGTAGGCATTGATAAAGAGGCTATGAGTAAAATTCGCGGAAATAAGATAAGCATTATTTTCCAAGACCCAATGACAAGCCTTAACCCCGTATATACCATCGGCAATCAGCTTATGGAAACAATTATGCTTCATACCGACAGAAACAAGGAGCAGGCACGCGAGCGCGCTATTGAAATGCTCCGTCTTGTTGGTGTTAATGAACCCGAAAAGCGTATCAAGCAGTATCCGCACGAATTTTCGGGCGGTATGCGCCAACGCGTTATGATAGCCATGGCGCTTGCTTGTGAACCCGATATTCTTATCGCGGATGAACCGACAACCGCACTTGACGTTACCATTCAAGCGCAGATTCTTGACCTCATGAAAGACCTTCAGAAGCAGCTTGGTATGGCAATCATTCTTATCACACACGATTTGGGCGTTGTTGCCGAAATGTGTGATGAGGTAATTGTTATGTATGCGGGTGAGGTTTGCGAGCGCGGTACCGCGGATGAGATTTTCTATAATCCCAAGCACGAATATACAAAGGGCCTTATGCGCTCTATACCCAACGTTGATGACGGTGGAAAGCGTTTGGAGCCTATCGGCGGTACACCCGTTGACCTTCTTAATATGCCCGACGGTTGTCCCTTTGCACCGAGATGCGAAAATGCTATGAAGGTATGCCTTACACATAAGGCGCGTGAAATAGATATAAACGAAAATCATCGCTCTTGTTGTTGGCACAATCTTAAGGATGCCATTAACGAGGGTAGAATGACACAAAAAGAAGTAGAGGAGATGTATCAGGATGAGTGAAAATAAAAATCTTCTCGAAGTGCGCGACCTTAAGCAGTACTTTAACGTACCCGCAGGACCCTTTAAAAGCCTTAAATTAAAGGCGGTTGACGGTGTTTCATTCGACATTAAGGAAGGTGAAACGTTAGGTCTTGTTGGTGAATCAGGTTGCGGTAAAACGACTGTTGGCCGTTCAATTTTACAGCTTTACAAGCCCACCGCCGGTGAGGTTATATTTGACGGTGAGAAAATCGGTAGCAAAAAATCCATTATGGATTTCCGCAAAAAGGCGCAAATGGTTTTTCAGGACCCCTATTCCTCACTTGACCCCCGTATGACGGTAAGTGACATTATAGGTGAGCCATTAGATGTTCACAAGCTTTGCTCAAGCCATGCCGAGCGTACCCAGAAAATCAAGGAGCTTATGGACCTTGTCGGTCTTTCTACCGAGCACGCTTCGCGTTATGCCCACGAATTTTCGGGTGGTCAGAGACAGCGCATTGGTATTGCCCGCGCATTAGCGGTTAATCCCAAGTTTATTATTTGTGATGAGCCTGTATCGGCACTTGATGTATCTATTCAGGCGCAAATTGTAAATATGTTTGAGGATTTGCAGAAGCAATTAGGTCTTACCTATTTATTTATTGCGCACGATTTACTTGTTGTTAAGCATATTTCAACAAGAATTGCCGTAATGTATCTTGGTAAGCTTATTGAAATCGGTCCCTCGGATGAGCTTTATCACAGACCGCTCCATCCCTACACCATTTCTCTGCTTTCGGCAGTTCCTGTGCCAGACCCCAACATTGCACGCGCAAACAAGCGTATTCACCTTGAGGGTGATGTTCCGAGCCCCTTGCATATGCCAAGCGGTTGTCCTTTTAGAACACGCTGTCCCCGTGCTACGGCACAGTGTGCTGAGGCTATGCCTGAGCTTAAAGAGGTTAAGCCCGGCCATTTCGTTGCCTGCCATAATCTTTAGTTAATTCACCTGTAGGTAGAGCCTATAGGATGTATTAAAAATTTTTCAAGGAGGAAACCACTATGAAAAAACTAATGAGTGTATTACTCGCAGTAGTAATGTTACTCGGCTGCATGGCATGCCTTTCTGCATGCGGCGGCAAAACCACAGGTATGACCCTCAACGTAGGTGCATATCCTGACACCATCGACCCCGCACTCAACAGTGCAGTTGACGGTGCTACTTACATCATCCACGCTTTTGCTGGTCTTGTTAGCTACGAGCAGGATGAAAACGGCAAGCTCGTACTTGTTGCACAGTGCGCAAAAGAGCTTCCGAAGGGTGAAAAGAACGAAGACGGTTCTACATCCTACACATTTGAGCTTCGCGACGGCTTAAAGTGGAGCGACGGCAGTGATCTTACTGCTGCTGACTTCGTTTATGCTTGGAACAGAGCTGCTGACCCCGCAACTGCTGCTGACTACGGTTACATGTTCGAAGTAATCGGTGGTTATGCTGACGTTACTGAGGTTGATGATGACGGCAACCGCACCAAGCCCGATGCTAAGCTTGCAGTTGTTGCTTCTGATGATGGCAAGAAGCTTACCGTAACCCTTCCCATCGACGTTCCTTACTTCTATGAGCTTTGCGCTTTCCCGGCTTACATGCCTGTTAAGCAGAGCGTAATTGAAGAAGCTGGCGATGCTTGGGCTACCAAGGCTGAAACCTACATCTGCAACGGTCCGTACAAGGTAACATCCTTCACCCAGACCGAATTGGTTATGGAAAAGAACGAGAATTACTTTGATGCTGATAAGGTAGTTTCTGATACACTTACCTTCGCATTCAACGATGATGATGCTTCCCTTCTTGCTAACTACAAGAACGGTACATACCTCTTCATCGACTCTGTTCCTAACGATGAAATCGCTAACCTTCAGGAAGAATACAAGAACGAATTCTTTGTAGAAGGTCAGCTTGGTACCTACTATGTATCATTCAACGTAAACGACAAGGCTCTTGCAGACTTTACTCAGGAAGAAAAGGCTAAGATCCGTACAGCTCTCGGTCTTATGATTGACCGTAACTACATTGCTGAAGAAATCGGTCAGGCTGGTCAGGTTCCCGCTGCAGGCTTCGTTGCAATGGGTCTTACCGAGCCCGATGGCAAGGAATACATTGAGAAGAACGGCCCCAACGGTGACGGTAAGGGTTACTACAGTGTAGCTGCTGCTGATTACAAGGCTAACTGCGATGAAGCTCTTAAGCTTCTCACAGAGGTTTCTGAAAGCTCCAACAAGAAGTTCACTGTAGCTGACGGTAAGCTTTCCGGCTTCCCGACTCTTGAATACATCACCAACGAAGGCACAGGTCACGTTGCTGTTGCTGAGTATCTCCAGGCTTGCTGGAAGAACTACGGCATCGAGACGACAGTTACCGAGCAGGAGTGGGCTACATTCCTTAACACCCGTAAGGAAGGCAACTACTCTGTTGCACGTAACGGTTGGCTCGGCGACTACAATGACCCGATCTCCTTCCTCGATATGTGGATTACCGATTCAGGTAACAACGATTCACAGTTTGGCCGCGGTGACCACGCAAGCTATAAGGGCTATAGCTTTGATGGCAAGGATAATCTTACTTGGGCTGAATCTTATGATGCAGTTATAGCTAAGGTTAAGGCTTCTTCTGATGCTAACGAGCGTTTTGCTCTTATGCATAAGGCCGAGGACATCCTTATGACCACCGGCGCTATCTGCCCGCTTTACTACTACACCGACATTTATATGTGCAGTGAGTCCATCGACGGCTTCTTCTCAAGCCCGCTTGGATTTAAGTACTTTATGTTCGCTTCTGTAAAGTAAGATAGATTTCAAAACACCTATACGGTTTACGCCGTATAGGTGTTTTTTTGTTTACTTTTTTAAAATTTATGGTAAAATAAATTTTAAGGAGTTGAATTTAATGAATGTAGTAGAAAGATTTTTAAAATACGTATCCTTTGATACGCGTTCAGATGAAAACAGTGAAAGCTGTCCAAGTACCTCAAAGCAAAAGATACTTGGTGAATATATTGAAAACGAATTAAAGACAATAGGCCTTTTGGACGTTTCAATGGACCAAAACGGATACGTTTACGGATTTTTGCCGTCTTCAAAAGATTATACCGATAAAGCAGCTATCGGTCTTATCGCGCATATGGATACATCTCCCGACGTTACGGGCACCGATGCACACCCACAAATTATTGAATATACTGGTGGAAATATTGCGCTTTTAAACGGCGAGTCAATTTGCGAAGCATCCTTTCCATCCCTTAAAAATTATGTGGGAGAAAAGCTTATCGTGACCGATGGCAACACGCTTCTTGGCGCCGACGATAAGGCGGGTATTGCCGAAATCATAACCGCTTGTGAATTTTTAGCGCAAAATCAAGATGTACCGCACCGCGCAATAGCGGTCTGCTTTACACCCGATGAGGAAATCGGTCGCGGCGCCGATTTGTTTGATTTCAAAACATTCAAAGCAAGTGAAGCCTACACAGTAGACGGCGGAGAATTAGGTGAAATTGAATACGAAAACTTCAATGCGGCATCAGCAGTAATTAGTATAAAGGGTGTAAATATTCATCCAGGTACAGCTAAAGGCAAAATGAAGAACGCTGTACTTTTAGCAGCGCACTTTGTAAAGGAAATGCCTGAAAACGAAACACCCGCCACTACCGAGGGCTATGAGGGATTCTATCACATAAGCGATATTACCGCTTGTGAGAGTGAGGCTACCATATCAATGATTATCCGCGACCACGACCGCGAAAAGTTTGAAAACCGAAAAGCCTTTGTAGAAAAGCTTACCTCATATATGAACTCTATCTATGGTGAGGGTACATTTACCGTACAAATCAAGGATAGCTATTATAATATGAAAGAAAAAATTTTGCCGTGTATGCACTTAATTGATAATGCTGAGGCGGCAATGAAATCGTGCGGTGTTACACCCAAAATTGTACCTATCAGAGGCGGTACCGATGGCGCAAGACTTTCATATGAGGGTCTGCCCTGCCCTAATCTTTCAACGGGCGGTGAGAATGCCCACAGTATACACGAATTTATTCCTGTAAGCGCATTAGAAAAAATGACTGAGGTTATTTTAGAGCTTGTAAAATTATAAAAAAAGTCCCGATAATTTATCGGGACTTTTGTTTTATTTAATTATTTCGTCTATACCGCGGCTCTTTAAGTATTCTTTATCATGCTCATACTGTGGCAGTATGATTTGTGGATATATACCCGCACGGATACACTCGGCATAGCGGTGTCCCGCATCCCAGGCGATAGTTGGATTATATGTACCAATAGTATCCTTAGACTGAAGCAGTATTGCCTTTGTACGCTTCGGTGGTGTATAACTGCCCGACTTATAAGCGGCAACCAATTCCTTAAAGCATTTACCCGAAGGTGTAATTTTATTGTTTACATCAAGAAGTCCTAGTGAATACTCAAGCGGGTCAAACGCATTATAATCGCTCGAAACATTGTTTGTGCACCACCAGGTAATGCCCCAAAGGTTTTCAGTGGTATACATTGCCTCCATTGATTTCACGATAAAGGTTTCCATCTCATCGTTAAAATTAGCGTCAGCTGTACCGAATTCCTGAACCCAATACTTACGGTTTTTATCGTTACAGTGTGCCTTTGCAACCTCTGCCATAAACGGGGCTAAATGTATACTTTCTTCACTAAGTCTGCCAAAGCGACCAAGAGCACCCGTAAAGAGTGAATAACAGTGAAGCGGTGTAATCGTACCCGTATTTGTGAGCACCTCGCGCGAGAAGCAGTTGTTTTCAAACCAAGGTCTGTGGTCCACACCGTTGTTATGAAGCTTACCGGGTGCTACCTCCTCGCAAAGAGCAAGCATTCGCTTATGCCAAGCATCACAAAGGTCTATTGTGGCATCCTTATCCTGAATTGTAACGCAAGATAGCTCGTTACCAAGGTCGAAGCCTATAAAATTGGGACTGTCAGATACAACCTTTGAAATTTCGCGAATATAAAATTCTTCCGCTGCCATCATTTTTTCATTATAGAAAATACCCTTAAAGAAGCCGCCGCCAAGGTTTTTGCTCCAAGCGGGAAGAAAATGGAAACCGCTCATAAAACCTGTGAAAAGAGTTATACAGAAATCCATATCGACCTTCTCACAGATTCGCACAAAGTCCTCTAAATTTCGCATACAAACGGGTGACATTGCAGTAGGATTCAATTGAAAATAGTGCCACAAAAGATTTGCTCTTATATGGTCAACACCGATTTCCTTTGCGGCAAGTAAATCTTCCTCTACCGCCGCACTGTCCCAATCATTCCAGCTAAAGAGCCAATTTTTAGATGGAATATAATTTGCGCCAAAACGAATCTTTTCCATAATATTTCCTCCAAGAACATATTCCTAATTGC
>JAXJYT010000227.1:0-8702 GCA_036306845.1 Acutalibacteraceae bacterium
AGGGCTATGCCTGCTATGTTGCGTTTCGTGATAAGGGCGATTACACATCCGAGCTTGTTAATATGCTGCTTGATAAAGCGGATATAAAATCAGGCTTTGACGGCGCGTTACCCTACGGTTGCACCGCGCATACAAGAACAGACGGTGAAAACACATTTGTTTTCCTTGAGAATTACTCAAAAACTGATGTCGTTCTTGATACAAAGTATAACTGGCAGAATATTGAAACCGGTGAAGCTTATACGGGTAAAATACCGCTTAATTCATATGAAACAAGGATAATTACTAAAAAATAAAATTTTGCAGGTGGATTTTTATATCCACCTGTTTTTTATATGCATATTTCACTTGTTTTTTTGCCAATAATGTTATATAATTAATCTAATTAGATTGGAGTGGTATGCTTTGTTGTTTAACGCTATCCGTAACGGCTTGTCTTTTACCGAAATTATACTGTATCTGATATCCTCGCTTGCGGTAATTTTTATAACGATGCCTATACACGAATTTGCTCACGGCTTTGTAGCGCACAAGCTTGGCGACCCAACACCTAAATGGGAGGGTAGGCTCACCCTAAACCCGTTGGCGCATATCGACTATCTGGGCTCGGCGGCAATTCTGCTTTTCGGTGTTGGTTGGGCAAAGCCCGTTGGTGTAAATCCACGCTTCTTTAAAAATTCTAAAAAAGGTATGGCGATTGTTGCTGCTGCAGGACCGATAGCAAATGTGCTTTTAGCGTTTGTTTTTTTGCTTTTGAGTAACCTGATTCTTACTTTATACGGTTTTTTTGCTTCGCCAATGACAAGCTACGTAACTGTAAGTTATCGCATTCTAATGTACGTAAGGATGTTTTTTGGATATGTTGCCGATATCAGCGTGTATCTTGCGGTGTTTAATTTGATTCCCATACCGCCATTTGATGGGTCGCGTATACTTTTTGCTTTCTTACCTGAAAAGTACTACTTTAAAATGATGCAGTATGAAAGATATATTTTTATTGCACTTTTAGCGCTTATTTACGTAGGCGTGCTTGATGCGCCAATATCCTTACTCGCTAATGCCGTTAATGCGCTTATATCATTTCTGGCACGGTTGCCGTTTAGTCTCTTTATTTAAAAGGATGTAATATGGAAAACATACAAGCACTATCTTATAAGATAGAAAACTTTGAGGGTCCGCTTGACCTGCTTTTACAGCTTATAGCACGAAATAAACTTAATATTTACGATATAAAGCTATCTGTACTTATCGACCAGTACCTTGAGCAGATGGAGCTTTTCCGTCAAAACGATATGGATATAAGCAGTGAGTTTTTGGAGATGGCATCGCGCCTTATCTATATGAAAACGGTAAGTCTGCTTCCGCGTCACGATGAAATTGAAAAGCTTACGCAGGAGCTTACGGGCGAACTGCTTGAATATCAGGTGTGTCGCGAAATGGCGGCAAAGCTCGGCACAATGACTGCAGGCTTTAATACCTTCGTTAGAAAGCCAACCGAGTACGATTTTGATAAGACCTATGAGCTTGTTCATTCAAGTGAGGTTATGTATACTTGCTATATGGCAGCAGTTGGCCGCGGTCAACGCCGTTTACCGCCAAGCGTGGCGCCTTTTACAAAAATTGTTGCCAAAAAGATAGTTGCGGTCTCGACAAAAATCGTTTTCGTTATGCGTAAGCTTATCGGCGGCGGTAGACGTAGTCTTTCTTCGCTTTATAAAACCGCCCGTAGCCGTTCTGAGCTTGTTGCAACGTTTTTAGCCGTTTTGGAGCTTTGCAAGGCAAACCGTGTTGAAATTAGCGGTGATACCGCAGAGGATGCGGAAATTACACTGATTAAGGGGCATAATAAAAGATGAACAAACAAGAATTAGTTTCAGCGCTTGAGGCGGTGCTGTTTTCCTCAGGCGATCCTATTAGTATAGAGCGTTTATCGCAGGTGTTTGAGATTAAACCTGAAGCCGTAGAAAAGGCGGCAGACGACCTGCAAAAGCGTCTTATAGACAACAAAAGCGGTATCCAGCTTTTAAAGCTTGAAAATACCTATCAGCTTGCAACTAATCAAAAGTATGCGGAGTACATTAAAATGGCATTTGATATCAAGCGCCGTACACCGCTTTCCCAAGCCGCTTTGGAGGTTTTGGCGGTTATCGCATATAACCAACCCATAACCCGTGCTTTTATTGAGCAGGTGCGCGGTGTTGATTGCTCGGGTGTAATCGCATCTCTTACCGAAAAGGACTTGATAGAGGAGAGGGGACGCCTTGAACTGCCTGGCAGACCCTTGCTATACGGCACAACCAAGAATTTTCTTCGTTGCTTTACACTTGGCGATCTTTCGGATTTGCCTCCGCTACCGAAGGAAAATCCCGAAATCAACGATATTGGTGAGCAGTTAGAGCTTGCAGAGGATGAGGAAACAACAGAGCAAGAATAAAATATAAAGGATGAAATAAATGAGCGAAAGTAAAGTAAACGGTATAATGGATACCACAATGGAAAAGCTTCGCACAATGGTTGATGCCGATACGATAATCGGTACACCGCTTACCGTTGGTAAAATTACGCTTATTCCCGTATCGCGTGTATCATTCGGTATGGCTACGGGCGGTAGTGATTTTCCAAGCAAGAGCGGACAGGAGCTTTTCGGTGGCGGCGGTGGCGCCGGCGTTACCGTAAATCCCGTTGCCTTTATTGCGGTAAACGGCGAAAACGTTCATATGATGCCAGTTTATAACGAGCTTGGCACAATTGACAAGGCTATTAATATGGCGCCCGAGCTTATTGATAAGGTTAAAAGCCTTTTTGCAAAGGAAACACCTATAGAAACGACAGAATATTAAAGTCTTTGCGCTCATATTATATATGGGTGTTTTGTGTGAAAAGATTTATTAGTTTTTTACTGGTTATTTTAATAATATGTGGCGTTTATCAGTTTGACATTGGCGCGGTTTCTGCAAAAGCCGCGGTTGTTATAAACGGTGATACGGGTGAAATACTTTATTCGCATAACGCGGATACACGTTTACCAATGGCAAGCACCACCAAGATTATGACGGCGCTTCTACTGTGTGAATTGGGCGGTGATTTATCCCGCACTATTGTAACCACGCCCGAAATGGTAACTGTTGAGGGTTCATCAATGGGACTTTTAGCGGGTGATACGGTAAGCCTTCGCGACCTTCTTTACGGTATGATGCTGCCTTCGGGTAACGATGCGGCAAACACTACTGCTATCGTGATTGGCGGCAGTGTGGATGCCTTTGTCGGACTTATGAATAACAAGGCGGCGCAAATGGGACTTCATGATACCCATTTTTGTACACCTTCAGGTCTTGATGCTGAAGGTCACTATACCACTGCTTATGAGTTGGCGCTTATTGCTCGCGAAGCACTTAAAAATGAAACCTTTGCCGAAGCGGCGGCATCAAAGACCGCTACACTTAATTACGGAAACCCACCGTACCGCCGTACACTTACGAATCATAATAAGTTGCTTCGTATGTATGATGACGTTGTCGGTGTTAAAACGGGCTTCACAAAAAAATCGGGCAGATGCCTCGTTTCCGCCGCACGTAAGGACGGTAAGTATGTTATCGCCGTAACGCTTAATGACGGTAACGATTGGGCGGACCACCGTACTTTGCTTGACAGCGGTCTTGCTTCTATTGAGGTTACCGAGTGTACCGTCGAAGGTGATACTGTGGATATTGAAATAGCAAACGGCGGTATTCTTAAAACGCAAATTTCACCAAAGCAGTTCAGTGTGAAGCTTAATTCGCAAATAACCCACGAAATCATTACACCGCAATTTTTGTATGCGCCGTTAAATGCAGGCGAGCAGGTTGGAGAGGTCAGATATTACATAGGTGATAACCTGATTTCTACCGAACCGATTTTGTGTGATAAAAAAATAAATCCTAAAAACACAACGTTTGGATTTTGTTTAATAGAAATGTTTAAATATTTACTTTGTTTGGGAGTTTAACGTGAAGGATAATAAAATAAGATTACAAAAGCACCTTTCAGCGTGCGGTATCGCATCGCGAAGAAAGGCGGAGGAACTAATTGAATCGGGTAAGGTCAGGGTAAACGGCAGAATTGCCACCCTCGGTGATAAGGTGGACCCTAAACGCGATAAGGTAACCGTTCGCGGTAAAAATGTTGTTGCCGTTACTGAAAAGGTATACATAATGGTTAATAAACCGCGCGGCTACGTTACTACTATGAGTGATGAATATGACCGCAAGTGTGTGAACGACCTTGTTAAAGATGTTGGTGTAAAGGTATTTCCCGTTGGTCGTCTTGACCGCGATTCAGAGGGGCTACTTCTTATGACCAATGACGGTGAGCTTGCTAATTCAATAACACATCCGTCACGGCACGTAAATAAAACCTACCGTGTAACCGTTGGCGGCACCGTTACCGATGAACAAATAGAAAAGCTAACAACGGGAATTATGCTTGACGGAAGAAAAACACAACCGTGCGACGTTTTTGTGGTAGAGCGTAAACCCGACCGTACAATGCTTAACTTTATTATTCACGAAGGCAGAAACAGACAGATTCGCCGTATGTGCGAAGCAGTGGGGCTTGACGTATTGCGCCTTAAAAGACTCGAAATCGCGGGCGTTAAGCTTGGTGGCTTAAAGCTTGGCGCGTGGCGTAATCTTAACGAGCGTGAGCTTGTGCGTCTTACAAATATTTCACAGTCAAAGGACGAAGAGGAATGTTAAGCGTATTACCTTGCAAGGATGCGGATGAGTTAAAAGGAATTTTTGCAAAATATGACTTGGATTATACAGAAAATGCAGGTTGCGTTGTAGCGCGTGACCGTTCGGAAATTCTGGGTGAATGTCTTTATTTACTTGATGATAAAGGTATTATGATTTTAAGACTTGAGCCGCAGAATGATATTATGCTTGCCGACGGTATTTTGCGCGCCGCACTGCATCAGGCGGCGGAGCGAAGCGCTATGGATGCACGTTATAGCCCCGATGTACCCGAGGTACTTTTAAAAACGCTTGGCTTTATAAAAGATGCCAATTCCCGTACTCTTGATATAGACAAGCTGTTCGGCTCTTGTTGTTCTTGCAAATAATTTTAAAAAAACTGTTGCAAATTTTATTACTTTATGTTATCATAGAATTTGCGAATTTTATCGGATAACCGATTTGTATATTTTTGGAGGTTAAAAAAATGAACGTTTGGGAAATAATTCTTGGTATCTTAATGATTATCGTATCTTTAGTAATTATCGGTGTTGTTCTTCTTCAGCAGGGACACAGAGCCGGTATTAACGGTGCAGTTTCGGGCGGTGCCGACACCTTCCTTTCAAAGAACAAGGCTCGTACAGCCGATGCTTTACTTGCACGCCTTACCAAATGGGTTGCTATCGGCTTCTTTGTATTAGCAGTTGTTGCAAACGTAATTGCACTTAATAAGTAATTAAATTAAAAACCAAAGCGGAGATGCAAATGCATCTCCGCTTATTGTACATATGGGGTTTGTTATCAATATGTTTAGGTAGGTAAATAATGAACAAAAAAATTATAGAAATATGCCTTAAGGAAGGTTTTTCCGATGCGGCAATTGTTGATACCAACGCTATCTTGTTCGATGCAGCTTTCCGCCAGTACTGCGAAGAAAATCTTTGCGGTCACTATGGAGCAAACTATTCTTGTCCACCCGATTGCGGTACCCCCGAAGAAATGAAACAAAGGATTATAAAGCATAAATGCGCTTTGGTGTTGAGAACGGTTTGGGATATTGATGATTTCAATGATGATGCACCCATAAAATCAGCCAAGAAAAAGCACAATGATTATACAATGCGGGTTATCGAACAATTAGAAAAACAAGGTCATACCGGTTTTATGGTGGGCGCTTCAGGATGTACGCTATGTACTTCATGCTTGATTAAAGAAGGGAAGTCTTGCGCTTTTCCCGATAAGAAATACTCTTGTATGTCGGCATATTGTATTTATGTTAAGGATTTAGCGGAGAAATGCGGTATGGTATATGACTATAAGCAAGGTAAATTACCGCTTTTTAGTATGTATGTTTATGATTGAGTAAAATTATGAGTTCTACACTTTTTGTGTTGACTTGATTTTTAAAATTTATAGTGGTATAATTATTTAACAATATACCTTTAAGGGTGATAAAAATGAAAAAAATATAATTTGGGCTATAAAATTTTAGCAATGATTATTTGTGCGGCGCTTATGATAAGCGGTGCTCAAATGTTTGCCTTTGCAGATTCGGCAGAAGGGGAAAACTTTTGCGGTGATATTAATGCTAACGGTGTAATTGATACTGCCGATATGGTTTTTTTAAGGGCTAATCTTTTAGGCAAACTTAATTTTGATGATAGCGTTGCCGATTTTAACAGTAACGGTAAGGCGGATATCAGGGATTTTGTTCATATGCTCGGTTTGGTGGATGCAACTGTTGATACCGATTATAAAATTAACATTGTCAATAAATATGGTGAACCCGTTGCCAATGCCTTTGCTCAGCTTTCTGAAATGAACGATATCGACTTTGTCTGCTATTTCTATGAAACAGATGCAAACGGTCAGTTTAGCGTTTCGGTTTATGAAATGTTAGAATTTTTGGTAACGGAAAGTGAAATGGGCATTAATTGTAATTTGTTTAGTGAAAATCCCGATAATTGCGGAAACATATTTTTTGATGTTTCGGTCAATGTAACAGAATATAATTTTGCAATCGGTTTGCCGCCAACTGAATTTGAAGAGGTAACATTTACCTTCTATTATTCAGATGGCTTTACACCTATTAAGAATGCCGATCTTTTGATCTTTAATATGGAAACGCATGAATTCGATGCTTCTACCGATGAAAACGGCAGATTCACAATGTCTGAAGAAGATGTAGAAAAATTTATATTAGATGAATTCGATGTGGTTTATAATATATTTGTTGGGGATAAAACTACAAGCGGTTATTTATACTTTGGGGCAACCGGTACACCGATTGTAAATGTTATCACAAATATGCAGGTACCGACACCCGAAGAAGAACCAACGATTTACAGTGATGTTACCTTTACATTAACCGATGTGGCTGGTAATGCGATTACGGACGGAAGTGTTGTGCTTTATATAAACGGTGAATTTGGTAATGTTTTCCATACCGATGAAAACGGCGTTTCTGTTATTTCAAGCGCTATGTTCAGCGGATGGGACAAGGATACTGTATTCACATATTCGATAAGCACAAGCAGGGGATATGACCCCAATAATAATCCGTATGCCGACTATACCGAGGTAGTGTTTGACCCTGCAACCGAAACAAGTTTTTATATCCAACTTAATATTTAATATTAAAAGCGGAGATGCGTTGCATCTCCGCGTTTCTCTATTTCTTTCTGATTTTTTTCGTTTCTCGGGGTAGGGCGCATTTAAGAACAAAATGCTTTGGTACACCGTTTTTAATACGGATATTCTGCTCACCCTGTATAAGCGGCAGGCAGTAATCAATAGCATCCTGTGTAACACCGTTACCCGCTTCGTTTATCCATTCAAGCGGGAAATACTTAACGCGGTTTGCAACCTCTTTTACATCTACGGTTTCAATACGCATATTATATGGGTGGTTGCTGACACGCTTGAAGGTCATCATAACACCCGATTGTCCGCTTAAAGCAACTCCAACCGCGGCGCCGCCGATACGTTCGGCTTCTGTAATATCACGTTTAGAGCTTAAGTGAGACGAGCAACGCTGCATTACATTAAGCTCAATAGAACGAACCTTGCAATCAAAATTATCTGCCACAATCTTTTCGAGTGCTTTCCCCACACCCGCAAGATACTGATGTCCGAAATTGTCAATCTTGCCCGACTGGAAGTCTGCGCCAACCTCATCGGGATTAAGGCTTATTCCTTCGGATACGGCAATAATTACTGCGTAATGCTTATCAAGCGCTACACGAACATCCTCTAAAAACTGCTTTGCTGAAAAAGGTCTTTCGGGAAGATATATAAGGTGCGGTGCAACCTCACCATTTTCGTGAAGAATTGCTGAGGATGCGGTAAGCCAACCCGTATCACGTCCCATAATTTCAACGATAGTAACCGATTTAATGGAATAAACACTACTGTCGCGTACGATTTCCTGAATAGAGGTTGCAACGTATTTTGCCGCCGAACCAAAGCCTGGCGTATGGTCGGTAACGGGTAAATCGTTATCAATTGTCTTTGGGATACCAATAGCCTTTATGTTGATACCATTTTCTTTGAAATATCCATCAAGCTTCATTACGGTATCCATCGAATCGTTACCGCCGATATAAAAGAAGGCGGAGATATCGTGTGCTTTAAGCGTTTCGGTGATTGTAATGTATACCGATTCATCGCGTTTACAATCCGGTAGCTTGTATCTGCAGGAACCTAAAACAGTAGACGGGGTTTGTCTGATAAGCTCAATATCGTCATCCTCGTTAATAATATCGGTAAGCCGTACAAGGTTGTCGTATATAAGTCCTTCAATACCGTTAACCGAGCCGTAAACTTCACCGATTTCATCATACTTCATAGCGTGACGAAAAACGCCTAAAAGCGTAGCGTTTATCGCGCAGGTAGGTCCGCCCGACTGTGCAACTGCAATGTTCATTAGTTTTCTCCTTGTTTTTATTTTATAAATCTATTCTACTATATTTTACAAAAATAACAATAGAAAAA
>JAXJYT010000228.1:0-9739 GCA_036306845.1 Acutalibacteraceae bacterium
TATATTCTACACCCATATCAATAAGCATTACAGCATCGCTTACATCATCGCAAGTCCAGGAGTTGACCTCAAGCCCTAATGAATGGATATATTCCAAAAGTTCCTTTGTCAGCTTTTTATAATACACGTCAAGGTCGATGCGGTTTCCTGTTACTGTGCTTATAATCTCGGGTGTTGCCTCGCGGTCGGCAAGCCACTGAATCTGTGCGTCACGCAAAATCCGACGCACCTCTACACAGTATTCCAAAGAAAAGGATATAAATATAACGTTTTCTAAATATCCCGTTTCCTCAATCTCATCAATTATATCTTTTATATCCTGTGGCTCAAAGCAAGGCTTTAATTCAAGCACACATTTTTTGTTGTATTTTTTACAAATATTGATATATTCGGACAGTAGCGGAATTTTAAGATCATCGCGTTCCTTGCCCGCAAGGTCGGGAAGTTTCAATGCCATTAACGTATCAAAATCAGTTTCGGCAATTTTATAATCGTATTTACCGTTTGTAACGCGCGTGGTATTATCATCGTGCATTAAAACAAACTTACCGTCGGAAGTTTTTCTGACGTCGGTTTCAATTCCAAAATAGTCTGATTCCCCTGCCGCAATAAACGCCGCACAGGTATTTTCACGTTTTAATCCGCTAAGACCCCTATGAGCTATTAGCTTTACGCTGCGCTTATTAGGTATAATATTTTCCACAGTATCACTACCCTTCTATTCTATTATATCGCAATAACTTGAAAAAACAACCTATACGGTAAATTGTATAGGTTGCTTTATATTATTTATCCAGATAATCACATGCGGCAAGTGCGGCTACGGCACCATCTGCGGCGGCGGTAGCTACCTGACGGACTTTCTTGCTACGGCAGTCGCCCGCCACAAAAAAGCCCTGCTTATTTGTAAGGCATGTTTCATCCGCATCAACGTAGCCCCAATTATTAAGACTTATAATATCGGCAAACGGCTCGTTTTGCGGAATAAGACCGATCGCCACGAACATACCGTCGATAGCAATATCGCTTTTCTCACCGTTTGTGTTTTTAACGGTAATACCCTGAAACTCACCCTCGCCTAAAAGCGCTTCAACTGTCGTTCCAAGTAAAACCTCTACGTTATCCTTTGAAAGCAGTTGTTCACTAAGCTTACTTTCACCAGTAAAGTAATCAAGATTCTGTATTACGTATACCTTTTTAGCAAGGTCGCAAAGCAATAACGCTTCTTGTAAAGCTGAGTTTCCGCCGCCGATTACCGCAACGGTTTTACCCGCATAAAAGGCACCGTCGCAAACAGCGCAAAAGGATATACCCTCACCAACAAAATCTGTTTCACGAGGAAGTCCGAGCATACGGTGCTTGGCGCCCGTTGCAATTATAACGGCGCGACCCTCAAAATCACCGCTATCGGTATGTACGGTCTTTATTTCACCGTCGGTTACCGATAAAACCTCTGCTATCTCTATGTCGGCGCCCTGCTCTAAAGCCTGTTCAACAAGCTTTTCGGCAAATTCATTACCCGTAACCGATGCAAAGCCGGGTATATTTTCAACCTTTGGTGAATAGGTTATCTGTCCGCCAAAACTACCCTTTTCTATAACAAGAGCAGTCTTATTGGCGCGGCGGGCATATACTGCAGCGGTAAGTCCTGCGGGACCACCGCCGATAATTATAATATCATACATAAATATACTCCGTTTTTACAAATAACGGGAGGGTGCTAGACCCTCCCCCTACTTTTGTTTTTTATGCGTTAAGCATCTTCTTGATATCCGAAACGCCTACGTACTTCTGAGCTTCTCCACCCTTAATTACGATAAGTGTGGGAGCCTGCTTGATGCCAAATGCCTCTACAAGCTCAACATTCTCATTAGCAAGAAGCTTTTCATAAGCCACGCCCGACTTATCAAGTAAAGCGCAAGCTATCTTGCAGTTGGGGCAGGTTGCAGTTGTGAAAAGATATGTGCCGTCTTCCATAACACTTTCTTCACAAGCGCAGGTTTGCTCAGCCACCGGTAAAACACCGTCATGGGTAAGCTTAGAGCCTGCAATATCGTAAACCTTACGGTCCTTGTATTCCTGCGACTTACCGTCGTTCCAGTTCTGAACGGGACGGTAGTAACCGGTAATACGGCTATAAACCTCTGTATTATTGCCGCACTCGGGGCAGGTAAATTCCTCACCCGCAATGTATCCATGGCACTTACATACCGAGTAGGTAGGTGACATTGTATAGTAAGGCAAACGGTAATTTTCAGCAATCTTTCTTACAAGATTAGCTGCCGCCTTCCAATCGGGAAGCTTTTCACCAAGGAATGCGTGGACTACTGTACCAGAGGTATAAAGTGTCTGAAGTTCGTCCTGAACGTCAAGAGCAGTAAAGATATCCTCAGTAAAGCCAACAGGAAGATGTGATGAGTTGGTGTAGTAAGGTGTCTCACCCTCACCCTGACCTGCAGTAACGATATCGGGATAGTGCTTAAGGTCGTGCTTAGCAAGACGGAAAGCAGTAGACTCAGCCGGTGTAGCCTCAAGGTTATAAAGATCGCCGTACTCAACCTGATAATCGGAAAGTCTCTCACGCATATGGTTGAGAACGTTCTTTGTGAATTCCTGTGTTTCCTTATTTGTAAGGTCTTTTTTGAGCCAATTAGCGTTAAGACCAACCTCGTTCATACCAACGAGACCGATGGTTGAGAAGTGATTGTTAAAGGTTCCGAGGTATCTCTTGGTGTAAGGATAAAGGCCCGAATCAAGAAGCTTGGTAATTACCGTACGCTTAACGTGGAGTGAACGCGCGGCAATATCCATCATTCTGTCAAGTCTTGCATAGAAATCCGCCTCATCCTTTGCAAGATAAGCGATACGCGGCATATTGATTGTAACAACACCTACAGAACCGGTAGACTCACCGCTTCCGAAGAAGCCACCCGACTTCTTGCGAAGCTCACGAAGGTCAAGGCGAAGTCTGCAGCACATTGAGCGAACATCGCTCGGCTCCATATCAGAGTTAATATAGTTAGAGAAGTAAGGTGTACCGTATTTTGCGGTCATTTCAAAGAGAAGCTTGTTGTTCTCGGTCTCTGACCAGTCAAAATCACGTGTAATCGAATAGGTCGGAATCGGATACTGGAAGCCACGGCCGTTGGCATCGCCTTCGATCATAATTTCGATAAACGCGCGGTTTACCATATCCATTTCCTTTTTACAATCCTTGTACTTGAAGTCCATTTCCTTGCCGCCAACGATACAGTTAAGTTCAGCAAGGTCGTTAGGAACGGTCCAGTCAAGAGTTATATTTGTAAAGGGTGACTGTGTACCCCAACGTGAAGGAGTATTTACACCGTAGATGAAGCTTTGGATGCACTGCTTAACCTCACGATAGGTAAGATTATCAACCTTAACGAACGGCGCTAAATAGGTATCAAAGGATGAGAATGCCTGAGCGCCTGCCCACTCATTCTGCATTATACCAAGGAAGTTAACCATCTGGTTACAAAGTGTAGAAAGATGACTTGCGGGAGCCGAGGTAATCTTACCGGGAACGCCGCCCAAGCCTTCCTGAATGAGCTGCTTTAATGACCAACCTGCACAGTAGCCGGTAAGCATTGAAAGGTCGTGAATATGAATATCGGCATTACGGTGCGCATTACCGATTTCATCATCATAGATTTCTGATAACCAATAATTAGCGGTAACCGCGCCCGAGTTTGAAAGGATAAGACCGCCAACCGAATAGGTAACGGTAGAATTTTCCTTAACACGCCAGTCGCTTACGTTAAGATAGTTATCGATAATTGCCTTGTAGTCAACCATAGTAGCGTTAAGATTACGGATCTTCTCACGCTGACGGCGGTAGATAATGTATGCCTTTGATACGTCATCGTAGCCAGCCTTAATAAGAACAGACTCAACACTATCCTGAATATGCTCAACCGAAATCTTACCGTCCTCAATCTTCGGCTCGAAATCGGCAGTAACCTTAAGGGCCAAGAAATCAACAATATCCTGATTATATTGCTTCTGACAAGCATCAAACGCCTGACTTATAGCACCGCTGATTTTGCTGATATCAAATGAAACTAATTTTCCGTCACGCTTTACAACATTATACATTTTTCTTCTCCTTTTTACAAAATTTTACTTATATTTCAAACGTTTAGGGGTAATTTTTGGCGCCCCTTCGGGACGCCGAGTAAATACATTATAATGTATATGTTGTAGTTTGTCAATACCATTTTCACAATATATTGTGTCAAATTCCTCTTATTTCGGTATTGACCACATATTCTTGTGCTTTTTGTTGCATTTTATACAATTCTTCGCGCGGCAGAGCGGTCATATCACTGCAAATAAGGTCGCCCGAATCAACAAAATTCTGTAAAAAATAACGCGGTGCGCCTTTTATCCATTTACCGATACAGTCAATATCATCTACCGTATGAAGCCCCGCTACAACGGTTGTGCGGAATTCAAAATCCACCTTTCCCGACAAAAGAAATGCAACACTTTTTTCAAGCGGAGAAATATCCAAACTACCAATACCTGTAGTTTGCGCATATTTATCCTTGTTATTCTTTATATCCACGGCAACGTAGTCTACAAGCCCGTTATTCACAATCGAAATAAGTTTTTCGGGATAAAAACCGTTGGTGTCAAGCTTTACTGCATAGCCAAGTTCTTTTATTTTTGCAATAAAATCCTCTATTCCGTTTTGCAGAAGCGGCTCGCCGCCCGTAATACAAACACCGTCAAGCAGACCCTTGCGCTTTTTTAGATAATCTAAAATTTCTTCTTCGCTGAAGCTCGCGCTTTCATCTATATGTGTAACAAGCGCGGCATTGTGACAAAAAGGACATCGCAGATTGCAACCCGCAGTAAATACCGTACATGCCACCCTACCCGGAAAATCAAGTAACGTCATTTTTTGAAAACCGCTTATTTTCATAAATTTATCTCCGTTAAATACTTTTTAAACATTGGGATTGCCTCATCAATACGCTGAAGTTCTGCGAACAAAAGCTTTTTTACATCATCGCTGAAGTCCACAACATCGGGTACGCCGATACATTTCATTCCCGCCGCGCGCGCCGCAAGAATCCCGTTCGGCGAATCCTCAAACACAAAGCAATCTTCGGATGAAACACCCATACGATTAGCGGTAAGCAAAAACACGTCGGGCGCGGGCTTACCGTTTTGCACATCATAGCTACCCGAAATAGCATCAAAAAATCCTGTTATATTAACCTCGGCAAGATGATGATCGATAGATTTTCTTGACGTCCCCGAAGCAAGACCTATCTTTATGTTGTTTGCTTTAAGAAAGTCAAGTAATTCTTTAGCACCCGCCTTAAATTTTACAATACTGTTTTTGTTTATATAGTCTTTTTTTGCAATATTAAAGGTATCGACATCAAGTGTCGGAAAATTTTTGTGCAGATAACGCATCCAACCTGCCTCATTCATTCCGCAAACATTAGAAACATGATTGCCCATACCGACTATACCCTGAAGTCTACCGGCATATTCCCATGCAGGTACACATATCCTCTGTGTATCTAAAAGCGTGCCGTCCATATCGAAAATAACACTAAACTTTTCGCTCATTTTTTAATAACCTCATCACAAACAACAAAACTATGTGAAGCGCCACACCAACTGCAATGGCAACAACCAAATCAAATATAACCGTAAGGGCAAAGGTAACGAACAATACCAGAATATCACCGTATTTATTCGTTTTTACTATTTTTACAAAGCTACGCCACTCGCTCATATTATATGCCACCATAAACAAAATAGCCGCAATAGTTGGCATTGGAATAAGCGCCGCATATGGCATAAGAAACAACAGTACAAGAAGTAAAACTATAGCGTGCACCATACCGGCAATCGGTGTTCTGCCACCGTTTTTAGCATTAGCCGATGTGCGTGCTATAGCGCCCGTTGCAGGGATACCGCCAAAAAGCACCGATGCTATATTACCGGCCCCCTGCGCCACAAGCTCCGCATTGGGATTATGCTTTGAATTTACCATACCATCTGCCACAACACATGAAAGCAGTGATTCAATAGCCGCAAGCAGTGCAATCGTTACGGCATTCGGTATTACCGATATAATTTTTTCTGTACTAAAGTCAAAACTTGCAAAATCCACTTTTGGAAGCCCCGTAGGAATGGTATACAAATCACCGATAGTATATACACCGTTATCTAAAGCCGGAATAAATTTAACCATTAATGCGCCTACTATTACCGCGATAAGTGATGGCGGTAATCGCTTTTCAAATTTAGGATATATAATAAGTATAGCCAGACTGATAGCGCCTATAAGTAACGCCCAAAAACTTGCGGTGTCGGCAAAATGTATATTAGCTTCCATCTTTTCAAGCGCTTCAATGGGCTTTATTCCGTCGCCGTATGTAATCCCCAGAAAGTCCTTTATCTGACCCAGCAGAATAGTAACCGCAATTCCGCCCGTAAAGCCAACTGTAATGGTATGCGGCATATATTTAATAAACGTACCAAGCTTTAATAAGCCCATCAGAATAAGCAACACGCCTGCAATAACGGTTGCTATAAAAAGTCCGTCCATACCTTGTGTTGCCACAACACCTGCAACAATCGTAGCAAACGCCGCGGTAGGTCCCGCAATCTGAACACGGCTACCACCCAATAGCGACACTACAAAGCCCGCCGCAATAGCGGTATAAACGCCACAAGACGGCTCAACACCTGATGCTAATGCCAATGCAATCGATAACGGCAAAGCAATTATTGCCACGATTATACCCGCAACAATATCGTTTACAAACTGCTTTTTCGTATAGCCCTGAAGTGCCGAAATCAGCTTCGGCTGTAAATAAAATTCTTTCATAATAATCCCCTTTTCATATCTTAATAATTATATCATTTAAAGGGTTAAAGTCAATAACAAAAACGGATTCCTAACGGAATCCGTTTTTGTTAAATTTAAACTACTGTTTTGTTTTGGCTACACCCTTGTAAACCATTACAAGCCGTCGTATATTATAGGTGTAATCGCCGTTTAACAATGCATCGCGCACCTTTATAATATCCGCCGCTGTATATGGCGTAGTTTCGGTGTCTCCGCAATGACAGGTGCGAACGTAGCCCTCGGACGTCATAACTGATTCTTGTGAGTAGGTATGTCCCAATGCGCCGATACTGTCGCCCTGCTTTATCACCTTTCCGCAAAGTGTGCATACGGTATCACCCGTATAACCGTCATCCTCACATGTGGCGTCCATTTTGCCTACGACCTTTTCTTCACCCGCGTGGTCAGCCTTTTCCTTATCGGCGGTAATAGTGAACTTATCAAGCACTAAACCGTTAAGCTGCTTTATCGTAAGCGTAAGCTCCTGTCCGCTTACGTTAACGGCTGTATAGGCGGCCTGCATATACGTAGGACTTGTTGCCATAACTAGTTCTTCGTTACTACTTGAATATGTGTTCACAAGATCAGAAAACTTTTCGTGTATATCTGCTGTGGGGCCAATAGTTGTATAAACAGTACCGCTACCCTGCTCGATTAAGTCGGGATTTTGCTTGGTTACAATTTCCCCGTTTTTCATCGGATAGCTTCTTGCAACAAGATGCGAATGTCCCTGTATTACAAGATCTACATTATATTTTTCTAATATATCAGAAACTGCTTTGCCCGGAGCATTATTAACCATAAGATTATATGCAGGCTGATGAAACATAACAATAGTCCATTTTGCACAAGCATTTGCCTTTAAATCAGCTTCAAGCCAAGCGCGCTGTGCTTTTAAAGTTGTTCTGCTCGATCCCGCTATATCGGAGCTGTTTAATACAATAAAATGAACATTGCCATAGTTAAATGAATATATAGTTTCATCGGCATTTTGTGCAAGTGCATAGCCTTCGGTGGCTTTATCAAGTGTGTTTATAATTTCGCTGTCAAGCGCTGCTGTTCCACCATTGTCAGGATGATTAAAGTGCAAATCAAAATAATGCTCAACATTACCATCGGCGTCTACACTCTTTTTCACATCGTGATTACCAATAGCTGTAAATTGCGGAATTGTTTTTCCAATATCTCCTATCGCTTTGAAATAATAATTCCATTCATCTTCTATGTTGCCATTATAAACAACATCACCGCCATGAAGTATAAGCGCAGGATTAGGTACCGCTTCAAGTGCCTCTTCGTAAGCGGCTTTTGTAGTAATAAAACCTTTGGAAGCAGCTTGATTTTTACCCCATACGGAACCCTGTGTATCACTTACGGCTATAAAGCTGAACTCTTCCTCATTACCGCTTGCCGTTTTAAAGGTATAGACTTTACCCCATTGATTTTCTTCATCCGTGCTATTCTTAACACCGATTTTATACTCATATTCGGTATCAGGCGTAAGTCCTGTTATATCGGCTTTAAAATATTCCTCTTCTGCATTAATGGCTTCTTCCTCGCGTACTGCATCGGTAGTATTCCAAGCATCTGTACCCTTAACCCTATATTTCACCTGCATATCGTTTTCTCCAATGAAGCTTGCAAGTGCAGTCCAAGCAAAAGCTCTTGTGGTTGCGGCATCAGAAAAGCTTGTTACAAGGTTGTATACATTTGCCTCAAATCCCTCGTAAACAGGCTCGGTTAAGGTAAGTGTATAATCGGCAATTTCTGCCGATTTGTATTCGATTTTTACATCGCTCACCGAATCTTCTGCGGCATAAACATCTATTGTACACTGTGTTGTGATACCTTTAATCGCTTCGTATGAGCCGCGACGAACTACACCTCCGTTAGGCAACACAACCTCTACATTAGCTAAGATTTGGGCAGGATTCAGATGTGCTTTTATAGTGTATTCACCAGCGCCATATGTTCCTTCTACCGGCATATCACTAAGCGTTAACACACCATTCTCAAGTGAGAAAAGCACTTTTTCACCCATCATAACCCTACTTGCCTTGCCATCGGTATGCGATATCTTGCAGCTATATTCGGCATAATTATTCTCGGGGAGTTGTACGTTTGTTGTGCTGACTGGAGTTTCAATCACAACACGTTCAAAATCCTCGCTGTAGGTATTGGTACCGTCACTGAACGAGAAATTATCAATTTCAATTGCACCGTCTTCGCAGCGGATTACGAAATTGGAGCAGTTAGAATTTATATCACCGTAATTACTTTTTCTTGTTCCTTCACTAACAATCTCATCACCAACCTTAACAGTAGTTGATACACTCTTACTTGACGGAGTCCACAATGTCTCTATCGTGTATGTATTTCCTACTTTATAGTTAGTAGTCGTTGTTCCACCGGTTCTTATCATTTCATCAGAACGCTTGTTGTTAAATTCAACAATATAATATGTTCCAGTAGCGGCAAAATAAAGTTCTCTTCTGCCCCCTGTTTTCTCTAATGTAACGTTATCACCAAAGCTCGTTACAGTTATATCATATTTGAACGTAAAGGTTTTGTTCGTCGCATTATTAACAAAATCGCTTCCAAGATTTTTCCAATGGAACTGAACTGCATCACCTTTTGTAAACTTTAAAACACCGTCAGTAATAGTCGGTAAGGTAGATGTGAAATTATTACTATTACCATAAAATCCTTCACTTGCAGGTCTTTCCTCGGTCCATACACCCGAAGCAAAAAATGGGTCGGTAGTATTGGCACTCACGAAAACATTTGCTCCGCCAAACACAAACATTTGCGAACAAAGTATAATGCATAGAACTATTGATA
>JAXJYT010000229.1:0-1372 GCA_036306845.1 Acutalibacteraceae bacterium
CTTCTCGGTGCCCTATGATAAGGGTTGGCGCGCTACCGTAAACGGACAAGCGGTGGAAATTGAAAAGGTTAACGTCGGCTTTATGGCAGTTTCCGTACCGTCGGGCAATAGCACTATTCGATTTGACTATGAAACACCGCTGCTTGCCGAGGGTACCAAGCTTACCATTGCCGCGATTACGGTATTCCTCATTTATTTTATAGCGGCAAGCATATTCGTAAGGCGCAGGGGCGCAGATACCAAGTATCCCGAAGGTGAGGCGTTGCTTTCGCGTTGGCATAAGGACGATATTGCCGAGGCGGTAAGGGACTACGGTATGGGTGTGCCGCAAAATGCGCCGAGACGGAGCATACTTGATGATATCGACGGCATATCGGTGCCAAGTGTAAATCCCAAAATTTCGGGCGGCTTTCAGATAGACCCCGATGCATTTAAGGATAAATAAAAAACTAAACGGCATTTAAAAATTCCCTGCAAATTTTTGCAGGGAATTTAATCATTTAAGTATAAATTTTTTAATCCTTGACAATGTAGGACGCGCCATACGTTTCCATATAAATCTTACGGGATAAAACGCGCGCATTAAGCATACATATATAGCATACAAACGGGATTTTTCGCAATCGGTATATTTTCCGTTTTTATAGAAGCCCACAAGAATACCTATAATATCCTCGCGCTTTATATCGTATTCGTTTTTGTACGTGTTGTCACCGCGAAATATAAATGCGCCGTCTGATTTAATCTTGATTAGCCGATGCAGAACAAGCTTATCGAAACCGCGCTTTTTATATAAAAGCACGTCGTGCAGGCGGGGCTCGCGTTCAAGTCTGCCGATTACTGCAATGTTTTTGTGGTCGGCAAGCATCGGGTACATACTGTAGCCCGATGTGTAGCACATCGCGGTAGGCTCGTTCTGAAGGATGTCGGCAACGTTTTTAATGTCGTTTGTCATATAAGCATATCCGCCGCAGAAAGCTTTTCGATAAATTCGGTTACGGTCTCGGCAATCTCCTCGCGGGTTGCATCGGGATAGGCCGTCTCCATATCGGAAATAATTTGTTCGGGCGTGGTGTCGCGGGCGAGCGCCTCAAAAATAAATTTTCCTGTTTCGTTCAGTTTAATGTATCCGTTAAAGCGGTTTTCGCCAACGGATACGGCAACGGTATCACCCGCAACCTCGTTTATAATAAACTCGTATTTAAGCTTCATTGCGTTTGCTCCTTTTGAAATTATAATGGAATAGGTTAGGCGAAACAATTCTGTTTCGCCACAAAATCTTTGATTTTGCGACAAATTTTTACTAAAAATTTGTCCTATCCCATTGCAATGAATGTTGTGCAAAATTAAATATTAGAATTTAATTTTGCCA
>JAXJYT010000230.1:0-1573 GCA_036306845.1 Acutalibacteraceae bacterium
AAAACGAAACAGGGGACTTTTGTTCTAAACGCTACAAGTGGTTTTTTACAAGTCCCGTTATCATAATCTTTGCCGTATTAGCATTTATTGAATCATTGGGATTCTTTATATAAAATGAAAAATGTTAAGCGAAACAATCCTGAATTTAACACTTAACATTTTGCACTTAACACTTAAAAGGGGCGGAAAACCGCCCCTATATTTTGAATCATTTTAAGAAAGGATAAAAATTATGGACAGCCGATTTATGAGCCGCGCAATTTCTCTTGCTATTGAGGCAGGAAAAATGGGTGAAATTCCCGTTGGCGCGGTAATCGTTAAGGACGGCGAGATTATCGCCGAGGGCAAAAATTTCCGTGAGCGCTCACAAAGCGCATTAGGTCACGCCGAAATTGATGCCATAACCGCCGCTTGTAAGAAGCTTAACAGCTGGCGGCTTGACGGCTGTACCCTTTACGTAACATTAGAGCCCTGCGTTATGTGTACGGGGGCAATTATAAACGCAAGAATAAGTGAGGTTGTGTTCGGCGCCTACGATTTAGAGCGCGGTTGTATGGATAGCGTGATAAATTTGTGCGACTTAAAGCTTGGACACCGCCCGCAAATCTACGGCGGCATCCGTGAGGATGAGTGCAAGGCGCTTCTTACCGACTTTTTTAAGGCGGTGAGGGAATGAACAACGCGATTATCAAGCGCATAATGTACCACGCGGGTATTTTTAATGCGGGTTTTTGTAAATTTGGTTGGATAAGTGACCGTTTGATCGAATGCGGCGCTAAAAAGCGTATTCCCCACAATGCCAAGACCGTAATAATGGCGTTTTTTCCATATAGGGTAAAAAAAGAGCGACCGAAAAACATCAGTCGCTATGCCGCAGTTGCCGATTATCATAAGGTATGCGGCGAATATTTATCCCGCGCGATAGAGGCGTTAAGGGAACAGTACCCCGAAAACAAATTTGAAGCGTTTGTCGATAATTCCCCCATACCTGAGGTGTACGCCGCATCGGCGGCAGGACTTGGTGTGGTGGGTGATAACGGACTTCTTATCACACCGCGTTACGGAAGCTACGTCTTTTTGGGCGCTATTGTCTGCGACCTTGAAATAGAATGCGAAAACTGCTATACCGAGTGTATGCATTGCGGATTTTGCAAAAACGCCTGCCCCGTACATCTTGACAAGAAGGATTGCTTGTCGGCAATAAGTCAGAAAAAGGGCGAACTGACCTATAACGAGGCAGAAAAGCTACGCGCCCATAATATAGTATGGGGTTGCGACATCTGCGCCGAGGTTTGCCCCTTTAACAAGGTGGCGGATTACACCAATATTGAGGAATTTATAGAATCCTACCGCGATTCATATACACAAAATGAGGACGTAAAGGGCCGCGCATACGAATGGCGCGGAAAAAATACAGTCGATAGAAACTTTAATTTAATTAGCAAGTAGCAAATTGTTATTAAGTGGAAAGTTGAAAGTGGAAAATGGAAAGTTTCGGTGTGCGCAAAGCGCACGATATATATTCGCGCCAACGGCGCACCGTAACTTAACACTTAAATGTTAAGTGTTAAGT
>JAXJYT010000231.1:0-16896 GCA_036306845.1 Acutalibacteraceae bacterium
CATCAATACCGCTTTCAATTTGCCATTCAATCAGTTTATCGAAACTTTCAAAATCAATACCGTTTTCGTTAAGCGGTGTAATGATGGCGGTAGCCGCGCCCGTAAATACTGTGTTCTTCATTAAGATACCCCCTGAACATTAAAAAAGATAGCAGACTAAAAATGCCGCTACCTTCAAAATCAAATAAATAAATTATTGGATTTAAGATAGCACTCCGCATTACTGCGACAACAGAGCGGATATTATCCGAACTGCCAGCCAGATGCCTGCCAAAGCATCCACTTCGGCATTCGCCCCTTTCCCGTACGGCCTTGGCAACCTTTTTGTGTACGGTACTCTTGACTGAATGCGCCTCTATCAATACGCGCACAAGTATATCATAATACCGTCCGTTTGTCAAGGCTTTACATATGTAATTTTATAATTTATATAAACATATAATTAACTTGAAAAAGTGATATTATGGATATATAATTAAAGGAGTGTAATCTGTGAATTTATTTAAGCGCTTTTTGCCGCAACTTGTAATAATTTTCGTACTGTGTGTTTTGTCGGGTGTGGGCATTGTAAGGGAAAATATTGTTTCAACTGCTGCCCATGCAAATAACGTGCCTAAAATTATAATCGATGCGGGCCACGGCGGGTTTGATGGCGGTGCAGTTGCACAAGACGGTACCAACGAGAAAGATATTAATTTACAAATCGCAACACGTGTTTACGAACATCTAACCCTTCAAGGCTTTGATGTTCTGATGACACGAACCACTGACAGCGGTACAGAAAATGACCCCGATGCTACTATCAGACAACGCAAGAAAAGTGACCTTCAAAACCGTCTTAAGATGATGGAGGAAAATCCCGATGCTATATACGTTAGCATCCATCTGAATAAATTTACAACTTCTGCCGCAAACGGCGCACAGGTTTTTTATACTAAAAAATTTCAAGAAGCAAGGGTACTTGGCGACTGTATTCAACAGTCGATAGTATATTATCTTCAACCTGAAAACAGTCGGGTTATAAAGCAGGGGACCGATAGTACGTATCTGCTTAAAAATGCTGCGGTACCTGCCGTAATCGTTGAATGCGGTTTTTTAAGCAATAAATCTGAGCTTACAAGACTTAAAACAAAAGAATATCAGTCCCAGCTGGCTTTTTCGGTTGCTATGGGAATTTGTGATTATATAGGAATTTAAAGGGGTAAAGGTATGGCATCAAAGACAAAAACAATTTTCGTATGTAATGAATGTGGGTACGAATCGGTTAAATGGATGGGTCAGTGTCAGGGTTGCGGTGCTTGGAATACATTGGAGGAGCAGTTGATTTCACCAAAAAAGGTTTCAGGTACTGCTACAAGCTCGGCAGTAAGAATTGTTTCTACGGCAAAAGCTCTTTCACAAATCGATGCGCGTGATGAACACCGTTTTATAACTGGCATCAGTGAGCTTGACCGCGTTCTTGGCGGCGGTATCGTCAAGGGCTCGGTTGTACTGCTTAGCGGTGACCCGGGTATAGGTAAATCGACTATACTTTTGCAGGTTTGCGAGGCGCTTAAATCAGAGCAAAACATCCTTTACGTTTCGGGTGAGGAATCTGCGGTACAAATAAAGCTCCGCGCGGCAAGACTTGGTGTTTCGGGTGAAAATATCACTGTTATTACCGAAACCGAAACACAGTCGGTTTGTGAATATATTATGTCTTATAAGCCCGACCTTGTTATGATAGACTCGATTCAGACGATGCAAATCAGTGAGCTTTCTTCGTCTGCGGGTAGCATTGTTCAGGTAAGAGAGTCTACTAATATGTTACTCCGCACGGGCAAATCACTTGATATACCGATATTTATTGTAGGTCACGTTAACAAGGGTGGCGATATTGCGGGACCCAAGGTGCTTGAGCATATCGTGGATACTGTGCTTTATTTTGAGGGTGAGCGCAATCAGTCCTACAGAATACTTCGTGCTATAAAAAACCGTTTTGGCTCGACTAACGAAATTGGTGTATTTGAGATGCGTGAAACGGGACTTTGCGAGGTTGAAAATCCATCTGCTATGATGCTTTCGGGTAGAATGCCCAATGTTTCGGGCGGTTGTATTACCTGCATTATAGAGGGGACAAGACCTATCTTAGCCGAAGTGCAAGGTCTTGTTACCACAACGGGCTTCGGTAATCCACGAAGAATGAGCGCAGGCTTTGATTATAACCGACTTAATATGTTGCTTGCCATTCTTGAAAAGCGGCAAGGATTGCATTTTTCAAATCTTGATACATATCTCAATGTAGTGGGCGGTATGCAGCTTAATGAGCCGGCGGCAGACTTAGCCGTTTGTATGTCACTTGTATCGGGACTTCGCGATACCCCCATAAACGATAAACTGATAGCTTTTGGTGAGGTTGGACTTTCGGGTGAGCTTCGCAGTGTTCCACGTGTACAAGCCCGCGTTACCGAGGCGGCGCGTATGGGCTTTACTGAGTGTGTTTTGCCTAAAAGCTCACTAAAGCAATTAACAAAAATACCTGAGGGAATAACAATAACACCCGTTCGTAATCTGTACGAAGCATTACAAATCATTAAATAATTTATTGATTATAAGAGTGTAGAAAATGTCAATTAAATCGTAATATTATGTATTGAAAATTTATGGTTTGTGCTTTATATTTTTATATGTAATATTTACTTGTTAAAAGGGTAAAATAGATTAAATGGGAGTGAAATATATGAAATTTGCTTTTTTTGATGCCAAATCTTATGATATAGATTCTTTTGAAAAGTACGGTGAACAAAGCGGTATAACCTTCAAATATTTTGAAACGAAGCTTAATATTGATACTGCTGACCTTGCCCGCGGTTTTGACGGCGTGTGCATATTTGTTAACGATACCGCCGATAAAGCGGTTATCGACAAGCTTTACGAAATGGGAATCAAGGTTATAGCGCTTCGTTGCGCGGGCTATAATAATGTGGATGTTAAGTACGCCTATGGCAAAATTCATATAGTTCACGTCCCCGCTTATTCGCCTTATGCCGTTGCAGAACATGCTATGGCTATGTTGCTTACCTCTATTCGCCGTATCCACAAAGCATATATCAGAACAAAAGATTTTAATTTTAGCTTAAACGGCCTTACGGGATTTGATTTGCACGGAAAAACAGTTGGTATAATCGGAACGGGAAAAATTGGTAGGGTTTTTATAAATATATGCAAAGGCTTTGGAATGAAGGTTATCGCATACGATAAATTTCCTGCAGAGGATAATGATATAAAATACGTTACACTTGATGAAATTTTCGAAAAAAGCGATATAATTTCACTGCATTGTCCACTCACAAAGGAAACACATCATATGGTTAATGCCGATACGATAGAGAAAATGAAAAAGGGTGTTGTTATTATCAATACCTCTCGCGGCGCTTTAATAGATGCCGAAGCCTTGCTCGATGGAATAAAATCACGTAAAATCGGTGCGGCTTGTCTTGACGTTTACGAAGAGGAATCTGACATTTTCTTTGAAGATTATTCGGGTCACATCGTAAACGATGATATTTTAGCGCGGTTAATATCTATGCCGAACGTTATTATAACCTCTCATCAAGCGTATCTTACCGAAGAAGCGCTTAACAATATTGCCGAAACTACCGTTCAGAATATCAAGGAAATAGTAGAGCATGGTGGCAGTAAAAACGAGCTTTGCTATCATTGCGGAAATACCGACAACTGTAAAAAGCATAGACTTAATAAGTGCTTTTAATACAAGTGGGGCGCATAGAGACGCCCCTTTAAATATTGACATAATTAATTTTAAAATATATAATAATAAAAATTCTATTGAAACGGAGATTTTTTAATGGCAAAAATGTGGGCGGGCAGAACGTCGGGCGTTACCGACAGTATTGCCGATGATTTCAATTCTTCAATACACTTTGATAGCCGTATGTACCGTCAGGATATAACTGGCAGCATGGCGCATGCACAGATGCTTGCCGATTGCGGTATCATAGCTGCCGATGATGCTGAACTTATTATCAAGACGCTTGAAGAAATTCTTAGTGATATTAATAGCGGTAAGTTGGATATTGATTTAAAGAGTGAAGATATACATATGTTTATAGAGCAGGAGCTTACTGCGCGTATAGGTGATACGGGTAAAAAGCTACATACTGCCCGTAGCCGTAACGATCAGGTTGCACTTGATATTCGAATGTATTTGCGTGAAAAATGTGATGAAATATCTGATTTGCTTTGCGAATTGATAAAAACGCTTACTGAAAAGGCAGAGGAATACAAGGTCGTAATAATGCCCGGTTATACCCACCTTCAACGCGCCCAACCCATTACCTTCGGTCATCACCTTATGGCATACTGTATGATGCTTCTTCGCGATGTTGACCGCCTTGGTGACTGCCGCCGCCGTACTAATATATCACCCATTGGCTGTTGCGCACTTGCGGGTACCACATACAATACCGACCGCGAAGCCGAAGCCGCCGCTTTAGGCTTTGACGGTGTGTGTCTTAATTCGCTTGATGGCGTATCGGACCGTGATTTTGCCGTTGAACTAATGAGTGCGATTTCGCTTATAATGGTGCACCTTTCCCGTTTTTCAGAGGAAATTATCCTTTGGTCAAGTTGGGAATTTAAGTTTATTGAACTATCCGATAGCTACACCACGGGCTCATCCATAATGCCACAGAAGAAAAATCCCGATATGGCGGAATTGGTGCGCGGTAAATCGGGTCGTGTTTTCGGTGACCTTTTGGGACTTCTTACCACCCTTAAGGGCTTACCGCTTGCATATAACAAGGATATGCAGGAGGATAAGGAGGGTGTATTTGATGCGGTAGATACCGTTATAATGTGCCTTAAGGTGTTTACACCAATGATAGCTACTATGAAGGCTATTCCCGAAAATATGAAAAAGGCGGCGCAAAAGGGCTTTATAAACGCTACCGATTTAGCCGACTATCTTGTAAAGCAGGGTATGCCGTTCAGAACCGCATATAAGATTTCGGGCACCATAGTTGCTGAGTGTATAGCCGCCGATACCGTGCTTGAAGATTTACCGATTTCAGAATATAAAAAGCACAGCGAATTATTCCAAGACGATTTGTATGATGCAATTAACCTTGAAAACTGTGTTGCGCGCCGTATTTCAAAGGGCGGTACTTCAGTAAAATCGGTCGAGGAACAAATTAAATTTGTAAAAGAAATGCTATAAAAAGTATTGAAAAAAGTTACAATATATGTTAAAATTTAAGTAACCTGAGGTAAAGGGTATATCCCTGAGTTAAAGGTGACGAAATTTTGTGTGTACAAATGCCGCACCTTTTGGGTGTGGCATTATTTTTTTAGGAGGTATTTTATGCAAACACGTGTTGCCGTTATGAGCATTATAGTTGAGAAAAACGAAACCGTTCAGGCACTCAATACGTTGCTTAGTGAGTACGGTGAATATATTATCGGAAGAATGGGAATTCCCTACAAGGCGCGCGGAATCAATATAATCAGTATTGCAATCGATGCGCCGCAGGATAAAATTTCTACTCTTTCGGGTAAAATCGGTGCACTTTCGGGTATCAGTGTAAAAACCGCTTTTTCGAGTGTGATTTCCGATGAATAGTAGGGTATCGGGCTTAATAAACAAGCTCTCCACAACGCATAGTCTCGAGCTTTCCGAATATCAGTATCTTATAGATAACCGTGATAGTGAGTCGGCAGAGCTTTTAGCAAGGCTTGCCGATACACAAAGACGGGAGATATATTCCGATAAGGTTTTTATAAGAGGGCTTATCGAAATCAGTAACTTTTGTAAAAATGACTGTCTTTATTGCGGCATAAGAAGGTCAAACCAAAAGTGTGAAAGATACCGTTTGACCAAAGAGGATATTTTAGAATGTGCTAAGGAGGGGTATTCGCTCGGCTTTCGTACCTTTGTTCTGCAGGGCGGCGAAGATGCATATTATACCGATAGTGTGCTTTGTGGCATAATAACCGAAATTAAGTCGCTTTATCCCGATTGTGCAGTAACGTTATCGCTCGGTGAACGCTCAAAATTGAGCTATAAGCGTCTTTTTGATGCGGGGGCAGACCGATATCTGCTTCGACACGAAACTGCCGACAGTGAGCATTATGGTCTTCTGCATCCAAGCAATTTAACACTTCAAAATCGCATTAAGTGTCTTTACGATTTACGCGAAACAGGCTTTCAGGTCGGATGCGGTTTTATGGTCGGCTCACCGTATCAGACCACGGCGCATATCGCAAAGGACCTAAAATTTATTGAAGAATTTAAGCCCGATATGTGCGGTATTGGTCCTTTCATTCCACATTCCGATACACCCTTTGCCGATATGAAGGCGGGCACTGTGGAACTTACCTGCTTTTTACTGTCAATAATCAGACTGATATATCCGCCGGTACTGTTACCCGCCACGACCGCGCTTGGTACCATTGACAATAACGGTCGCGAAAAAGGGATACTTGCGGGGGCAAACGTCGTTATGCCAAATCTTTCGCCATTGGCAGTCCGAAAAAAGTATTCGCTATATAATAATAAAATTTCAACGGGTAGCGAATCGGCGCAGTGCAGGGCTGAGTTAGAACAAAAAATCATTTGCATCGGATACCGTGTTGTAACCGAGCGTGGAGATATAAAAAAATAATTAAAGAAGGTATTTTTATGGCAAATTACAATCCAAAATCATTAAAAGCCGAAGAATTTATAAACGACGGTGAAATATTAGATACGTTAGCCTATGCCGAGGCTAATAAGAATAATATGGAGCTTATAAACGAAATACTCGAAAAGGCAAGACCACAAAAAACCGAAACGGGATATGTGTGTAAGGGACTCACTCACCGCGAGGCATCGGTTTTACTTGCATGCGAGGATAAAGAGGTTATAGAAAAAATATATGCTATAGCCGAAGAAATCAAGCTTGCTTTTTACGGAAACCGCATCGTAATATTTGCTCCGCTTTATCTCTCAAACTATTGTGTAAACGGTTGCGTTTACTGTCCGTATCACTTTAAAAACAAGCGTATACCCCGCAAAAAGCTTACACAGGAGGAGGTAAAGGCTGAGGTTATAGCGCTTCAGGATATGGGACACAAGCGCCTTGCAATAGAAGCGGGCGAGGACCCCGTTAACAACCCCATCGAGTATATACTTGAATGTATTAAAACCATCTACAGCGTTCATCACAAGAACGGTGATATTCGCCGCGTTAACGTAAATATTGCCGCTACTACGGTTGAAAATTATCGTAAACTAAAAGAGGCGGGTATCGGTACATATATACTGTTTCAGGAAACATATCATAAGGAAAGCTATTTAAAGCTTCATCCAACAGGTCCTAAACACGATTACGATTATCATACCGAGGCTATGGACAGAGCAATGGAGGGCGGTATTGACGATGTAGGACTTGGTGTACTCTTCGGTCTTGAGCTTTATAAATATGAGTTTGCAGGTCTTATTATGCACGCCGAGCATTTAGAGGCAGTTCACGGTGTCGGTCCCCATACAATAAGCGTTCCGCGTATTAAGCCTGCCGATGATATAGACCCCAATGCATTCGATAATTCTATTTCAGATGAAATCTTTGCAAAGATTACCGCTTGTATCCGTTTGGCAGTACCGTATACGGGTATAATTATTTCCACGCGCGAAACCGAAGCTGTTCGCTCAAAGCTGCTGCGACTCGGCGTATCTCAGGTTTCGGGCGGATCGCGCACATCGGTTGGCGGATATGCGGGTTATACTCCCGAGGAACGCCCACATGATACCGAGCAGTTTGAGGTTTCCGACCAACGCTCTTTGGATGATGTTGTTTGTTGGCTTATGGAAAACGGTCATATTCCCTCATTCTGTACCGCTTGCTACCGTGAGGGTAGAACGGGTGACCGATTTATGAGTCTTTGCAAATCGGGACAGATACTTAATTGCTGTCATCCTAACGCTCTTATGACCTTGTCGGAATATTTAGAGGACTATGCATCCTCTAAAACTCGCAGAATCGGTTATAAAATGGTTGATGACGAGCTTTTAAGAATTCCCAAAGATAAGGTTCGCGATATTGCAAAACAAAATATAGAGGATATTAAGAACTCTAACCGACGTGATTTCAGATTTTAAGAGGTGGTAAAATGAGCCTTAATAATACTGTATCCGCCGAGCGCCTTCATATCGGCTTCTTCGGTAACCGAAATGCAGGTAAATCAAGTCTTGTGAATGCCGTAACCGCGCAACAACTTTCGGTGGTATCCGACGTTGCGGGTACTACGACCGACCCCGTTAAAAAAGCGATGGAACTGCTTCCGTTAGGTCCTGTAGTGATTATTGATACGGCAGGCTTTGATGATGTAGGACTTTTAGGTGAATTACGCGTCAGTAAAACACGTGAAATACTAAGGCACACCGATATTGCGGTATTGGTTGTTGATGCACAAAAGGGTATAGACCAATATGATAGGGAACTGATTTCATTATTTAACGAGCGTAATACACCCTATATTGTCGCATATAATAAGTGCGAGCTTATAGAAAATACGAACCCTGCTAACTCTAACGAAATTTACGTAAGCGCCAAGCAGGGAATAAATATAAACGGGCTAAAGGAAATCCTTGGTGCCATCGGTAAGAAAGAAAACATCCCACGCGCTATAGTATCCGACCTTTTAAATAAAGGTGAAACGGCAGTGCTTGTAATTCCTATTGATGAAGCCGCGCCAAAGGGAAGGCTTATTTTGCCCCAACAACAAACTATGCGTGATTTGTTGGATGCAAACTTAAGCTTTAGCGTGTGCCAGGTGACCGAGCTTGCCGATACACTTAACAATTTGTCGGTAAAGCCCCGACTTGTCATTACCGATTCTCAAGCCTTCGGCAAGGTGTCTAAAATTGTACCTGATGATATAAGCCTCACATCTTTTTCGATTCTTTTTGCGCGTTATAAGGGTGACCTTAAGCAGTTAGTTCTTGGCGCCGCCGCGCTTAAAAATCTTAAAAAAGGTGACAAGGTGCTTATAAGTGAGGGTTGTACACACCACCGCCAATGTAACGATATCGGAAGCGTTAAAATGCCGAATTGGATTAAGGAATACACCAACGCCGATATCGAGTTTTGCTTTACATCGGGCGGTGAATTTCCCGATGATTTAAGTGGGTACGCGCTTATCGTTCATTGCGGCGGTTGTATGCTTAACGAAAAGGAAATGTCATACCGCTTAAATAAAGCAAGTGAGAGCGGTATTCCTATTGTAAACTACGGTGTTGCAATCGCAATGATGCACGGCATATTAGAGCGTAGTCTTGAACCGTTTCCAGAAATACTTGAATTAATAAAATAGAAAAATTGCAGTACACTTTTGCAAAGTGTACTGCAATTTTTTCATTAAAATCTTATAGCCAAAACTGCTGCGGGTGGTATGGTTATCGGCTCTTGTGGGTTTATCGTTATATTTTTTGGTGCTACTGCATCGGGTTGCTCATAGGTGTTGTGTGCGCGAATATCATCATTATAAAGAAGTGTTGCCTCTGCGGTTTCGGGAATTATGCCGTCTACCGATTCAAGTGTGAACTCTGCCGCCTTTTCACGCGAAATATTGCAAACCGTGATTAAGGTTTTACCATCCTTAACCGAAGCCGAAACATTTATCGATTCCTCAAAGGTGCCGTTTTCTGTAACGGTAGTTGTTATACATTCGGCGCCTTGATGCTCTTTATACATATCGTAAATATGATATGTGGGGGTTACAATACAGTCTTTGCCGTTTATAAAGAATAATCCGTGCAGGAAATTAGCCATTTGCGAAATATTGCTCATCATTACCTTATCGCAATGATTATTGAATACATTAAGTGTATAAGCTGCTGAAACTGCTTCAAGCATAGTGCTTTGGCGCTCAAACAGATTGTTTTTACCGTTGGCATCTTCTCCTTCTTTATGCCAGTTACCCCATTCGTCAAATACAAGGCGCATATTGTCTTCCATACCCCAACCGCAGATTATGCTCCAATGGCGGTTTATAAGGCGCTCTATTGTAGCCGCCGCACTTAACTGGCGGTACCAGTCATCGTCGCTATAGCTTATAGCATTGCACCAATCCATACCTGCATAATAGTGTATGGCATAGCCGTTTATGTGCTTTTGACTCTTAATCGATACTCCCTCAGAAACCTTTTGCGTCCAATTATAATTACCGCCATTAGCGCCGCAAGAGATAAGTTGTACATCTTTGCATGTATCGTGCATAACGATGGCATATCGGCGATATTCATTGGTGTAAAATTCAGGTGTCATATTTCCGCCGCCACCCCAGCATTCGTTACCAAGACCCCAATAGGGTATATCGAACGGCTCGGGATGACCGTTTTTCTCACGCTCTAAAGCAAGGGCTGTACTGCCACGCGGGGATAGGCAGTAATCCATCCAATACCTTGCATCCAATGGTGTGGCGCTCGTCATATTTATACCAAAATATCCTTTAGCGCCTACAGCCTCGCAAAAATCCATAAATTCGTGGGTGCCAACCTCGTTTGGCTCATACTTGCCGTCTGCGGGTGTCCACCAATTCAAGCGTGTAGGTCGGTATTCACCAATGCCGTCACGCCAATCATAGCTTTCGGCAAAGCAACCGCCGGGCCAGCGGATAACAGGTACTTTTATCTGACGTAATTTCTCAATTACATCTTTTCTGAAGCCCTTTATATTAGGTATATTTGAATCTTTGCCGACCCAGATGCCATCATAGAATACGGCGCCTAAAAGCTCGGCAAACTGTCCGTATATTTCGGGTGCAATGGTGCCTTTCTTTTGTGGATACATAAGATAAATTTTCTTCATTTTGTTTCTCCTTTTATCAACTATAGGTTTTATATTTAAACAATATCACTTTTTATATTGGAAGTATTTATACAATTGCACTTATTATTTGTATTATATTTTTATTTGTGATATAATTTTCCTGGGGTGATATCGTGGATATAATTACCAGTAAATTTTGCGCAGTTAAAACTCCACACGAAAAAAGCACATTTATTTCGTTTGAAACAAAAGCATATTATAGAAGAAACGAATATTTACTTATGTTTTTCAGAACGCCGTTTTTATATGAAAGTAGAGACGGAATAAAGCGCGGCGAAGCAAATCACTATATTATTTATCCGCCGAAATCGGATGCCAAACATGGTAGCAGCGATGTTGGATTTGTAAATGATTGGATTTTCTTTACACAGAATATAACGGAGGATTTAATTGAGAAATTCAAGTTACCGCTTTTTGAACCCTTTAAAATAGGAAATGAAAGTATTATTGAACCATACATCAAAAAAATAGAACACGAAAAGAATTATAAGTATAAGGGCTTCGAGGAAAGGATTACGGTAATAATAATCGATATGCTAATAGCTCTTGGGCGCGAGTACGAGCTTGAAGGGAAAAAGTGAACAGAGCATTTAACGTGATAGATTCAGCGCGAAGATTTATGCTTGAAAATTACAGTGATAAAATTACCGTAGAAATATTGGCGAAGCGGGCAAATTTTTCTGCAAGCAGATTTTGTGTACTGTATAATAAATTTTTCAATTCAACACCTATAGATGATTTGCTTAATATTAGGATTGAAAAAGCGCAGGCTATGTTAAAATTCAGCGATTACACCGTAAGCGAGATTGCAGACCTGTGCGGCTTTTCCTCCATACATTACTTTTCAAGGAAATTCAAGGAACGGATAGGAAAATCACCCTCCAATTACAGAAACGGAAGTGTATTGTAAAAAATTAGGGCGCACCAATCGGTGCGCCCTTTAGTATAATGATTATTTAATTATCGATTCTCCGCTCATTTCAGCAGGTTGTGTAAGACCTAAAAGCTTAATAATGGTGGGGGAGATATCGCAAAGCTTGCCACCTGCGCGGAGCTCACATTCCTTACCGATTACCGCAAAGGGTACGGGGTTGGTGGTGTGCGCGGTAAATGGAGAACCGTCGGTATCAAGCATACGGTCGGCATTACCGTGGTCGGCAGTAAGAAGCATTACGCCGCCCATCTTAAGCGTGCTATCCTCAACACGACCAACGCAGGTGTCAACGGTTTCTACCGCCTTAACTGCGGCATCAAAGAAGCCTGTGTGACCAACCATATCGCAGTTGGCAAAGTTAAGAATAATTACGTCATACTTGCCGCTTTCAATAGCCTCACATACCTTGTCGCAAACCTCAACCGCGCTCATTTCGGGTTGAAGGTCATATGTTGCAACCTTGGGTGAGTTAACAAGTATTCTGTCTTCACCTTGGAACATAACTTCACGACCGCCGTTAAAGAAGAAGGTTACGTGGGCATATTTTTCCGTTTCAGCAATACGAAGTTGTGTCATATTGTTCTTTGAAAGAAATTCGCCGAGCGTGTTTTCAAGACCCTCGGGTTTGAATGCTACTTCGACGTTGGGCATAGAAGCATCGTACTGCGTCATACATACATAGTAAACCTGTTGTCTGCCGCCCTTGCGCTCAAAGCCATCGAATGCATCGTCAACGAAGGTTCTTGTAATCTCACGCGCTCTGTCAGGACGGAAATTAAAGAATATTACGCTATCACCGGTCTTGATGCGTTCGGTATCCGAAACTATGGTAGGAAGTACAAATTCATCTGTGATAAACTTACCGTCTTCATCCTTTTGCGTGTAGGACTCGCGTACTGCCGCGGCAGCATCATCTGTTTCGATGCCTTCACCGTAAACAAGAGCCGCATAAGCCTTACCAACACGCTCCCAACGGTTATCACGGTCCATGCCGTAAAATCTACCCATAACGGTGGCAAGCTTACCGCAACCGATTTCCTGAAGCTTTTCATTCAAAGCATCAATAAAATCAGCCGCGCTTGAAGGCGGTACGTCACGACCGTCAAGCAAAGCGTGTATAAATACTCGCTTAAGTCCGTTTTGGTGCGCAAGCTTTACAAGACCGTAAAGATGTTCAATATGTGAATGAACACCGCCATCGGATAAAAGACCCATAAGGTGAAGCGCGCTATCGTTCTTCTTGCAGTTTTCAACTGCATTAAGAAAAGCTACGTTGTTGAAGAAATCACCGTCATTTATTGACTTGGTAATTCTTGTAAGCTCCTGATAAACAACACGACCTGCACCGATATTGGTGTGTCCTACCTCACTGTTACCCATCTGACCGTCGGGAAGACCAACATCCATACCCGAAGCGCCTATCTGTGTGGTGGGGCAGGACTTGAAAATTTTATCAAGACGTGGGGTAGAGGCGGCTTCAATCGCATTTCCGTTCTTTTCGGGATTAAAGCCAAAGCCGTCCATTATAGTTAAAACTATCGGTTTTTTCATTATTTTCACCTAAAATTTAATTATTTGCTTGCAGCCTTTACTATGATAGAGAAATCCTCGGCCTTAAGTGAAGCGCCACCGATAAGACCACCGTCAACATTGATTTTGTCAAGTAATTCATCAGCGTTTTTAGCGTTCATAGAGCCACCGTACTGAACGGTTACTGTATCAGCAATATCCTTGCCGTAAACCTCTGCAATAGCCTCGCGAACAAAGCCGTTACCCTCGTCTGCCTGCTCTGCAGTAGCGGTAACGCCTGTACCGATTGCCCATACAGGCTCGTAAGCGATTATTATGTTCTTAAGCTGATCGGCAGTAACGTTTGTAAGAGCCATCTTGGTCTGATATTTAAGAAGTGTTTCGGTGTATCCAAGCTCACGTTGCTCAAGTGTTTCACCAACGCAAACAATAGCAGTAAGACCTGCGTTTACAGCAGCTAAGGTGCGAAGGTTAACGGTCTGGTCTGTTTCACCGAAGTACTGACGGCGCTCACTGTGACCGATTACAACATATTTAACACCCGACTCAACAAGCATATCTGCAGATATTTCACCCGTGTATGCGCCCGAAGCCTTGAAGTGAACATTCTCGGCACCGATTTCGATATTGCTTCCTTCTGCAGCGGCAACTGCGGCGGGAATGTCAATAAAGGGTACACAAAGTACAACCTTGCAGTCAGCACCTGCAACTAATGGCTTCATTTCGTTAATAAGAGCGGTTGTTTCGCTCGGAGTCTTGTTCATTTTCCAGTTACCTGCGATAACTGCATTTCTTTTGGTCTTGTCCATTTTTATTCTCCTTTTTTACACAAATGTAGGGGTGAAGCAATATCCACCCCTACAAAAATTTTAAATGTTAATTATTTATCGTTAAGAGCCGCAATACCGGGAAGCTCTTTACCCTCAAGGAATTCAAGTGAAGCGCCACCGCCGGTAGAAATGTGGGTCATCTTATCGCCATAGCCCAAGTTGTTAACTGCAGCGGCAGAGTCACCGCCACCGATAACGGTAACTGCATCGGTTTCAGCAAGGCTCTTAGCAACTGCTAAGGTGCCGGCAGCCAACGTGGGATTCTCAAATACGCCCATAGGTCCGTTCCAAACAACAGTCTTAGCGCTCTTAACTTCGTTAGCATAAAGCTCTGCAGTCTTAGGACCAATGTCAAGACTTTCCTTATCTGCGGGAATCTTGTCAGCATCAACGTACTCAACGTCAATTGCAGCATCAATAGGATCGGGGAAGTTAGATACTACTGTGCAGTCGATGGGGAGGAGGAGCTTAACGCCCTTAGCCTCAGCCTTTGCCATCATTTCACGGCAGTAATCAATCTTGGTTTCATCGATAAGTGACTTGCCAACACCGAAGCCCTTAGCAGCAAGGAAGGTATAAGCCATACCGCCGCCGATGATAAGAGTATCAGCCTTGGTAAGAAGATTTTCAATAACGGGGAGCTTGCTGTCAACCTTAGCGCCGCCCAAAATGCAAACGAAGGGACGAACGGGCTCTTCAACGGCGTTGCCTAAATACTTAAGCTCCTTACCGATAAGATAGCCTGCAGCAGCTTCCTTAACGTGATCGATAACACCAACGGTAGAGCAGTGCGCACGGTGAGCAGTACCAAATGCATCATTTACAAAAATATCAGCTAATGAACCAAGCTCTGCAGAAAAAGCTTCGCCGTTCTTGGTTTCTTCTGCGCGATAACGGGTATTTTCAAGAAGAACAACATCGCCATCCTTCATAGCTGCAACTGCAGCCTTTGCATTTTCACCAACAACGTTAGCGTCAGCGGCAAATACAACCTCTTTATTAAGCTTTTCAGAAAGAGCCTTAGCAACGGGAGCCAAAGAAAGCTCAGGCTTGGGCTCACCCTTCGGCTTACCAAGGTGAGAGCAAAGGATAACCTGTGCACCATCGTTTATAAGCTTCTGAATGGTGGGTAGAGCGGCATTGATACGGTTTTCGTCGGTGATAACGCCGTTTTTGAGCGGAACGTTAAAATCACAACGAACAAGAACCTTCTGACCTTTTACCTGAAGGTCATCTACTGTCTTTTTGTTAAGTGCATTCATTGACAAACATCCTTTCGAATATATATAAATAAAACTTTATAAATATATTTTACCACATTTTACTGATTTTTCAACATATATTTTAAAAAGATTGTTAAAAATTAAACATCCTTTTCCCACGAATAATTGTGCAGTTGACCGAAATTTTGAAGGGAAGGGTAGTCCCACTGCCTTAAAACCTCATAAACGGCAATTGCAACCGAATTTGAAAGGTTTAGACTTCTTATATCATTTGCCATAGGTATTCTGACACAGCTTTCGGGGTGTTTGAGCAACAATTCTTCGGGTAAGCCTTTAGTTTCCTTGCCAAAAAGCAGGTAACAGTTATCGGGATACGTAGCATCCGAATGGGTTTTTCGACCCTTTGTCGTATAGAAAAAGAAGTCGCCTTGATTTTTGCTGAAAAAGTCATCAAGATTTTCGTAATAGGTAATATCAAGATATTGCCAATAATCAAGACCTGCGCGTTTAAGCTTCTTATCATCAATTTTAAATCCCATAGGACCTACAAGATGAAGCCTTGCGCCCGTTGCCGCGCAAGTGCGAGCAACGTTACCCGTATTTTGTGGAATTTCGGGTTCAACCATAACAATATTTATTGTAGCCATAAAATCACCAAGGGTTATTATATAATTTTTAAATAATACTTGTCAAGTTTTGCTTTCTAATGTATAATAATACTAATTGGGGTGATACTTTTGAAAAAATATGATAGTATTATGAAGCGCGTACGCTTTCTTGAAGAAAAGCGCGGTATTAGCTACGCAAAGGTAGGCGGAAAGCTTTTCCGTGGCGTTACTGTAGTGGCATCTATCGCTTGGATTTATACCTTTTTAATGAATTTAATGTTTATATTAAGTATGTCCTTGGCTTTTAGTATCGGTCAGGCGGACTTTTCATATGTCGGCAACGCTTTCGTTACGATATGTGTAGGTTGCTTACTTATGGTATTGGGTGCGGTGCTGTTTTTTATCAGATTTAAGATCATCGGAAGTATAGTTTGCTTTGCTCCGCTTACCTTTATGGTTTTATCTTTTGCCAATCATATGGAGGATTCGTTGGGATTTTTAGGCTATAAGCTATCTTTCTATTGGCGCCATGCTGCACCTGCGTTAATCCTTGCAATAATGCTTATATGGCTATTTATCATTGCATTGCGTGAGCGGGTGAAAACCGAAAAAATGTATAAAAATATACTCGAAAATCTTTATAATACATACCACAAGGGTGATGATGAAATCACCGAAGAGCAGTGGGAAGAATTTTTACAGAATTATGAGGTATAACATAACATCCTTTTGCGGATAATATCTGCAAAAGGATGTGTTTTTTATGAAAAGTAAAGTTAATAGATATCAAAAAATGGTTAAGAAGGCTTCGCCACCATCGCCTAATGTTAAAAACTTTATCTGGGCGTATACCGTGGGCGGACTGATTTGTGTAATCGGTCAGCTTTTTACCGAAATGTATAC
>JAXJYT010000232.1:0-8335 GCA_036306845.1 Acutalibacteraceae bacterium
ATACTATACTGTTTTCTTCCGCTTGCGCTCCCTCCTTGTTCGAATCCCTATCGCAAAGAAACGAAAAAGCAAGTCGCAACCTAAAGGTCTCAACTTGCTTTTTGGCACGCTGAAAGGGATTTTTCCGCACACTATCGTGTGCTATCGCCTCGCTAACGCTCGTTGCCCACGGGCTTTGCAACCGTTCGCTGAAAGGTTGCAATTTGCCTTATGGCAAACCGCCCTTGTTCGAATCCCTATCGCAAAGAAACGAAAAAGCAAGTCGCAACCTAAAGGTCACAACTTGCTTTTTGGCACGCTGAAAGGGATTCGAACCCCCGACCCTCTGCTTAGAAGGCAGATGCTCTATCCAACTGAGCTATCAGCGCATATTTCGTTGCGGAGTACCGCAACGAATGGTATTATAACATAACTTTCAAGAATAATCAAGTTAATTTTTAAAGAAATATTCTTCGGTTGCCGCACAAATGTAGTGATATACGGGTAAATGAAGCTCCTGAATCTTAAAGGTCTCGGTTTCGGGAACGCAAACGGCGATATCGGCGTGTTCCTTAAGCTTGCCGCCCGTTTTACCCGTAAGACCGATAACCTTAATACCAAGTGCCTTCGCTACCTTAACCGCGCCAAAAACGTTCTTGGAATTACCCGATGTGCTGATGCCTATAAGAATATCATTCTCTCTTGCAAGTGACATAAGCGGTTGAGCATAAATAAGCTCGGGGTCAACGTCATTACAAAAAGCGGAATTGAGTGCCGTAATAGAGGGTAGGGAAACGGCGGGCAATGCATCCTGAAGCTTGTTTAAAATATCATCATCAACAAGCGGGCAGTTTGCCTTCATCTGCGCCTTCTTTTCTTCGGTCAACGGACGGAGCTTTAAAAAGCCCTTCATAAGCTCACCGACAATGTGGTCGCAGTCGGCACAGCTTCCTCCGTTACCGCAAAGAAGTACCTTACCGCCTTTTTTATAGCAGTCAATAATAGCCTCGGTAGCGGCTACAATATCGTCCTTGCAGGTATCTAAACAAGGATAGCGTGAAATAAGTTCGTTTAACATAAAAACACCTCAAAAAATTCAATTATAATAATGCGGTCGCAACTGCGGCATAGTCACCGATATGCTCACCCAAAGCGGCAGGTACCACCTTACATACGTTAGCGGCAATGGTTAGTGCCTCTTTATCAATCTGCGCCTTGGTTGCATCCCATAAAAGATTGTGACTACGGCCGAAAATACTGCCGATTACGATAACCTGCGGATTAAGTATATCGATTATTACCGAAAGTCCGCGGCCTAAATAGTCACCGCAAATTCTATAAACCTCAATAGCGGTCGGGTCACCCGCATCGGCGGCATCGGCTACCGTTTTTGCCGTTACGTCTGCCGCGGTCATACCCTTTTTAAAGTACATAGGATATTTACCGCACTGTGCCAATTCCAATGCCTTAAGATAGCCTAACTGTGCGATACCGTTACCGCTGCAAAAGCCTTCAAACGAGCCTGATTTGCCGAAGCCCACGGGGCCAAAGTTATCAAGGCGGATATGCCCAACCTCACCCGCATTGTCATTGGTACCGCTGTAAAGCTTGCCGTCAAGGATAAGTCCTGCGCCAAGACCCGTACCAAAGGTTAAAAATACAACGTTGTCAGCACCCTTGCCCGCGCCGAATTTCCACTCTGCAACGGCGCAAGCGTTTGCATCGTTCTGAAGATGTGTAGGAACACCGTAATGCGCTTTAATCTGGTCTACAATGTGTATGTCGTCCCAATCGGGAAGATTCGGCGGACACATAATCACACCACGCTTTGAATCAAGCGGACCACCGCACGAAATACCGATAGCATCAGGTTGGCAATCGAGTATACCGTCCGCCATAGCAATAAGTCGGCCAATCATTTCGGTAGGGTGAATGGAATGGTCGGTAGGGCACTTTTCCTTTTTCAAAAGAGTAACGTTTTCGCCGTCCCAATCGGCAGTTATTACGGCGCATTTAGTACCGCCTATATCAAAACCTAAAATTCTCATATTAACAATCCTTAGAGTTCAAATTTAATTTCCTTACCCGATGCACTGTACGGGCGGTATTTTACACCCGCGCTATCGAACATGCGCTTTGAAGCCAATACGCTATCGGTTTCGGCATACTTGTCCGAAAAATAAACAACTTCACTTATACCCGACTGAATTATAGCCTTAGCGCATTCGTTACAGGGGAAAAGGGTAGTATATACAACTGCATCACGAAGTGAGCCGCTATGACAATTAAGTATAGCATTAAGCTCTGCATGACAGACGTAAAGATATTTAGAATCAAGTCCCGGATTTCTGTCCCACGGATATTCATCATCGTGACAGCAACGAGGCATACCGTTATAGCCCATCGAAATAATCTTGTTTTCACGGTCAACTATACACGCGCCAACCTGCGTTGAAGGATCTTTGCTACGCATGGATGAAAGGTATGCAATACCCATAAAATATTCATCCCAGCTTAAGTATTCATCTCTTTTCATAATAACACCCCATAGGTAGTATTTGGATATTACCATTGTAACCGCTTTTGCGGCATTTTTCAATGTTTTTCTTCTTTTAATAAAAAGGCGGCAAAAATCATAACTATAGGGAATAAGGCGGATATCAGAAATCCCGATTGAAGCGAACTGTTGTCTGCAACGATTCCCATAATCCACGGGCCTATAGAGCAACCAAAATCACCGCACAGAGCCAGTATGCTGAACATAAGCGTGTATCCCGATTTAAAGTGCTTTGCTGCCATAGAATACGTGCCCGGCCACGAAAGGCAAACCGAAAAGCCACAAAGCGCACAGGCTATAAGTGACAGTGCAGGTGAGCCGCAAACCGCAACCGTAATATAACAAAGGGCGCATAAAATATTGTTAATTATGAGTGCGTGCTTGGGATTGAATTTGCCATCGAAGATACCAAAAATAATTCTGCCTAAACCCATAAATATCGCAAAAGCACAGGGACCTAAAAGGTCACCAACGGTTTTACTGCAACCAAGTGCTTTTTGTGAAAACAGCGATGCCCATTCTGCCATCGTGATTTCACTTGCGCCCGCACAAAGCATTACTACTGCAAAAATCCAAAAATCACGGTTTGTAAAAAGCTCTCTTGCAGTTTGTGATATAGGCGCCTCAGGTCTTTCGACTATCGGTACCCGCATAAAATAAAACATATTTATAAGCGGTATTATAGCCCAAATAATAGGTACAAACTGCCATTTATCATATCCGAAAACAAAAATCAAAAGGGTAGAGATAATAACGGTAAAGGCGTGTCCCCAACAGTAAAAGGAATGTGAAAAAACCATATCTGCCGCCTTTTTATCACCTGGTATCAGTTCAACCATAGGACTTATACAAACCTCAATTATACCGCTTGCCGAAGCATAGATTATAATTGAAATTATAAGGCAGGTATATGTATGTTCAGGGAATAAAAACGGTAAAATGCCTAAAAGACATAACCCTACCGCCGCAAACAAATGGCAGGTAACTGCGGCACCCCTGTACCCAATACGCCTTACTATAAGCGGAGTCAGCGCATCAACACAAAACTGCACGAAAAAATTAATAAAAAGCAAGCGACCTAACTGTTCATAGTTAAGGTTATATTTTGTGTTTAGAATTATAAAAACAATAGGTAAAAAATTATTGACAATCGCTTGTACTGCAAAGCTTATAAAGCAGGCAACGCGTGTGTGTCTGAATGATTTAAGCATTTTTATCCTTTAATATGTCCAAAAGCGTAAGCGGATTATCGATTGTATATTCTGCTCCGTTTTCTATAAGCTCTTCTTTTGTTCTGAAGCCCCAGAGTGCGCCAACGGGTACTGCACCGCAGTTGACACCAAGCGCCGCATCCATTCCCGAATCTCCAATAAAGATGCATTCATCGGGTTTTACCCCGAGCTTACTCATCACAAGCAGAGTAAGTGCGGGGTCGGGCTTTGGTAAAAAGCCTTCAAGTTTGCCCTGAACGATGTCAAAATAGCCGTCAAGTAGCTTTTCTATGATGAGTTGTGTCATACCGTCAGCCTTATTGCTTACAACACCGACTATAATGCCTTGTGCCTTTAAAGCTTTAAGAAGTGGAATGATGTCCTCATAAACTACCGTTTTATCAAGATAATGCTCTTTATAGTAGCCAAGGAATATATCCAAAAGCTCGTTAATCTTCTCTGCAGAGCGTTCTTCGGATGGGAGGATACGCTCCATCAAATTTGGCATACCGTTTCCCACAAAGTATTTATATTTTTCGGTTTCGTGGGTAGGATAGCCCTTGACAGTAAGCGCATAGTTGGAAGCATCGGCTAAATCGTACAGAGAGTTCACAAGTGTTCCGTCAAGATCAAATAAAACTGCCTTAATCATCATATCACCTCATAAAATCAACAAAGAAAAAGCCCCGAACGCCGAACGGCAAGCGGGACTTTCGCAATTAACAGAAAATTATTAGATAGCTCTAGTAACCTTACCTGAACGTAAGCAACGGGTGCAAACATTGATACGACGGGGGGAACCATCAACAATAGCCTTTACCTTCTTAACGTTGGGCTTCCAAGTTCTGTTAGAACGTCTGTGTGAGTGAGAAACCTTAATACCAAAAGCAATTTCCTTACTGCAGATTTCACATTTTGCCATGGTATGCACCTCCTTTTTTAAATCAACCGATAACAATCGGTCACAATAGCAAAAGTTATGATAACACAAAACCTTCAAAAAATCAAGCATTTTTTTAAAATACTTTCAAAATTATTTTATTGAACAAAACGGGTGATGAATATTATTATATTATATTGAATATATTATTGACAATAGGCGGATTTAAGATTAAAATTAAAATAGCAAATTTTCCCTTGGAGGTCTATAATGGTAAACAGTAAATATGAGCTATGGTGTAAATGTGCTACGGCGGATTCTGACCTTGTAGCCGAGCTTGATGCCATGCGCGGTGACGAGCAGGCAATAAGTGATGCTTTTTATAAGGATTTGGAATTTGGTACGGGCGGTCTTCGCGGCGTTATAGGTGCGGGTACCAACCGTATGAATATATATACTGTAGGTAAAGCAACACAGGGCCTTGCTGAATATGTTAAATCGGTTAATAAAAACGGCAGTGTCGCAATCGCGTACGATAGCCGCATTAAGTCGGACGTATTTGCGCGTGAGGCGGCATCAATTCTTGCGGCTAACGGTATAAAGGTTTATATTTACAGTGAGCTTATGCCTACTCCTATGTTATCGTTTGCAGTAAGGTATCTTAAATGTGATGCAGGTATCGTCGTAACTGCAAGTCATAATCCCGCAAAGTATAACGGATATAAAGCATACGGTGCCGATGGTTGTCAAATGGGTCTTGAAGCGGCAGAGTACGTGCTTTCCATAATGAATAAGGTTGATATCTTTAACGGCGTTGTGAGAATAGATTTTGCAGATGGTTTAAAGAGCGGAAAAATTGAATATATCGGTGAGGATGTAATATCCGCATATCTTGATGAGGTTAAAGCGCGCCGTGTCAGTGCAGACGTTGATCTTTCTGATTTCAAGGTGGTTTATACACCGCTTCACGGCTCAGGCAATAAGCCTGTACGCCGCATCCTTGATTTAATTGGTATAAAGAACGTTAACATAGTGTCCGAGCAAGAGTTGCCCGACGGCAACTTCCCCACGGCACCTTATCCTAATCCCGAAATCCGTCAGGCTTTTGAATGTGCGCTATCCCTTGCGCCAAAGGTTAATCCCGACATTCTTCTTGCTACCGACCCCGACTGTGACCGTGTCGGTATCGCGGTTAACGTGAACGGTGAATTCCGTCTTATGAGCGGTAATGACGTAGGCGCACTTTTGCTTGATTATATATTAAAACGCCGCAAGGAAAATGGTACCTTGCCCGAAAATCCCGTTGCGGTTAAAACTATTGTTACATCCGATTTGTGTAAGGGAATTGCCGACTTTTACGGTTGTGAGCTTCGTGAGGTGCTTACGGGCTTTAAGTTCATAGGCGAGCAAATTGGTCTTTTGGAGGCAGAGGGTCAAGAGGAACGCTACGTGTTCGGCTTTGAAGAAAGCTACGGATATTTGGCGGGTGGTTACGTTCGTGATAAGGATGCCGTTGTCGGCTCAATGCTTATATGCGAAATGGCGGCTTATTATAAAACACAGGGTAAGACCCTTATTGACGTTTTAAATGAAATTTATAAGAAATTCGGTTATTTCTATTGTTCGCAAAAAAGCTTCACCTGTGAGGGTCAGGTTGGTATGCAAAGAATAGCCGGTATTATGGATGACCTGCGCCGAAATCCGCCTTCCGTAATTGCGGGCGGTGAAGTAGTAACCGTAAAGGATTTCAAAACTTCAGAAAGCTTTGACATAAAATCGGGTAAGACTGAAAAAATATCACTTCCCGCATCCAATGTTTTAGGATTTTATCTGAATGACGGCGGCTCACTTATCGTTCGTCCTTCGGGTACCGAGCCTAAGATTAAACTTTATATAAGCGCGGTTGGTGACAGTGATAACAGCGCTACCGATAAGCGTATAGCAATCGAAAACGATGCAACAACGCTTTTAGGTTTCTAATATAATAACGGGAGGGTACACCCTCCCATTATTTATATGTTGAAATTTATGTATGCTTTTAATATAATGTATAAAGAAGGGTAGGTGGTACCATTGGGTAAATTAATTTCGCGCATTGCCGACTTTTTTCGTGAAGCGGACAAGCTTTTTCTGTCACTTTGTGTATTTGCTTCGTGCTACGGTTGTCTTGCGGTATACAGCGCAACGCGCCATTTATCCACTACAAGACCTGCTTTGGTTCAGATAATAGGAACGGTAATAGGAATTGTTGCCGCAATCATTATCTCAAGCTTTGATTTTGAAACCTTTATGAAATATTGGTATCTTGCCGCGTTGGCGGGGGTGGGACTTGTTGTGCTTACATTCTTCGTGGGATTTGCACCTAACGGTACCGATGATAAGGCGTGGCTTGATTTAGGTTTTACTACCTTCCAACCGTCCGAACTTATGAAGATTAGCTTCATCATATCCTTTGCTACCCACGTGCGCGCCATAAAGGATGATATAAACAAGCTTAAAAATCTTTTACCATTACTTGCACATGGCGTTTTTCCTGTATTACTTATACATTTTCAGGGTGACGACGGTACCGCACTTGTGTTCGCCTTTATGTTCGTATGTATGCTATGGGCGGCAGGTGTTTCGTGGAAATTCTTTGCTGCCGCAATATCGGCAATTGTTGTATGCTCACCGCTTATCTATTTCTTTGTAATGGATGACCAACAGCGTACCCGTACGTTCAGCTTCCTTGATATTGACTCGGATATTCAAGGCTCTACCTACCAACAGTATCGCGGCAGAATGGCGCTTGCAAACGGTGGCTTCAAGGGGCAGGGACTGTTTAAGGGTAGTCTTACGCAGGTCGGCGGCGTACCCGAAGGACAAAACGACTTTATATTTGTAAGTATTGGTGAGGAATTAGGATTTTTAGGTTGCCTTGCCGTGCTTATCGTTCTTGCGGCAGTTTGTCTTCGTGCGCTTAACATCGCGCGTAAGTGCCAGAAAAAGGGCGGCAAGATTATGTGCGTCGGCTTTTTTGGAATGATATTTGCGCAGATTATAATTAATGTGGGTATGTGTGTGGCGCTTTTACCTGTAATCGGTGTAACCCTTCCGTTCTTCAGTGCGGGCGGTACATCGCTTATGTGTGTATATGCGGGCGTCGGTGTTGTAATGAGCGTTTATATGCACCGAAACACACGAACACTTTATTTAAGGGATAAATAATATGGGATTTTGGATTTATATGCTTATCAGTTGTGAACTGTTGCCGATTCTGATGCTTGTAATCGGTATATGCTTTTCTAAACGCGCCCCTAAATCAATCAATTACGTTTTTGGATACCGTACCGCGCGCTCAATGAAATCGCCTGAAGCATGGGAATTTGCGCATAAATATATAGGTAAAATATGGCGCGTGTTGGGCGCAGTGATGTTACTGATTCCGGCTATCGTGTTACTGCTTTTCATAGGCGAAGACAAAGATACAATAGGTAATGTTGGTCTTATTATTCTTTGGATTGAAATGATATCTATAATAATTCCTATATTCCCAACCGAAAAGGCATTAAAGAATAAATTCGAATAAAAAAACCGTGGATTTTTCCACGGTTTTTTCCATTATAATGATTGTAGTTAGTCGAAACGCTCAAAAGCGTTCCGACAAGCCACTTTAGAAGTGGCTTTGGCAAAATTAAATTCTAATATTTAATTTTGCACAACATTCAT
>JAXJYT010000233.1:0-1171 GCA_036306845.1 Acutalibacteraceae bacterium
CCTTTATATTCCGTGGTGAAAGTCCGCCCACAAAGACGTTGTTTTCGTGCCTTTCTACCGTAGCGCCTAAGGCCTCTAAGCAATCGAGCGTGGCGCTTATATCCTCAGAATACTCTATGTTTTTAACCTCCGCGCCGCATGAAAGTGCGGCGCAGATAAGCGCCCTGTGAGCCGCCGATTTTGATGGTGGCGCACAGAGGACACCACAAGCCCTTGAGGGCTTTATAGATACTGTCATTTATTATCACCGAAATTATCTTTTAAATAGTCAATGGCCTCTAAATAGCCATTAAAGCCCTTGCCCGCAACGGTCTTTTTACAAGCCGCACGGACATAACTTATTTGCCTGAAGTCCTCACGCGCGGAGACATCGGAAATATGCACCTCAACTGTGGGTATTCCCACCGCCTTTAGCGCATCTAGGAGTGCAACGCTTGTGTGGGTGTAAGCCGCAGGGTTTATAACGATGCCGTCAAAGCATTTATAAGCGCCCTGAATCTCGTCCACCAAAGCGCCCTCGTGGTTAGACTGAAAAAGCTTAACCTCTATGCCGTTTCTTTGGCAATGGTCTTCTATCATACGGCATAATTCCGTATAATTTTGCGCGCCATAAATATCGGGCTCGCGGATACCGAGCATATTGATATTAGGACCGTTTAAAACAAGAATTTTCATAGTGTAAAATCTTCCTTTAGCCAAAGCATTCAAACCCGAATCAAGTTTTGGGATAAGGATTTAATGATGTGGCTTTGTTAAAATACTGGCAAATCCGAAAGGATTTGGCTATCATTTCTGCCGCTGCTTTAGCGTCAGTAAGATTATCAATTTTTATATCCGCCGCCGCGCAATATATAGGATATCTCTCGCGATACCGAGCTTCCAGCGCCTCGGGGTTTGATGACAAGGGGCGGTCGGGTGTGGCGGTTATCTTCTCTAAGGGGCGGTCGATAAAATATATTTTTGAGTTGCCACGAAGCAAATTAACGTTTTGTTCTCTTAACACCGCGCCGCCGCCTGTGGCTATTACTGCGCCGCTAACAGATGCGACCTGTTTTATAATCTGCGACTCTATATCGCGAAAGCCTTTTTCACCCACACGGGCAAAAATATCGGCTATCTCGCACCGCTCGTGAGATTTTATACGCTCATCGGTATCAATAAACTCCCTACC
>JAXJYT010000234.1:0-9572 GCA_036306845.1 Acutalibacteraceae bacterium
CTAATAAGAATAAGAGCTATACCAACTACGGGCGGTAAATATGCGCTTAAATTGCCGATTCCCGTTAAATAATGTAAAATCATATTTATGGGAATACAAAGTAGATAAGTGATAATTACACCTATAGCGCCAGCTGAAAAACCGATAATAACAGTTTCGGCATTAAACATACTCGAAACGTTTTTCTTGGATGCGCCGATAGCACGAAGAATACCGATTTCTTTTGTTCGTTCCTGAACGGATATAAGCGTTATAACACCAATCATTATTGAAGAAACAATAAGTGATACCGCAACAAACGCAATCAACACATATGTTATTGCATTTATGATGGAAGTTACAGAAGACATCATAAGTCCTACGTAATCGGTATAAGTGATTTTTTCAAGGTCATCAACCTTATCGTTATACACTTTTATAGCATCCTCAATAACATCCTTGTTTTCAAAAGATGATGCATATAAATTTATTGTAGATGGACTTTCTAAATCAACAAATCCTAACTCACGTAAATTAGCATCATACGTGCTTTCTGAAAAGTCAAGTACTTCATCGTGATAAAGGGCGTTTTGCTCAACAGTGAAAGTAGGCAACGACATATCAAGTGCCATAGAGAGCTCTGTCACAGACATAGTCGACATTTGCTTCTTTACGCCCTCTGCATACTGCACTTTATATTGCTCAGTTACCATTTCGGTGAAAATTTCACGCAATTCATCTTCGTTCATAGAAGAAATATAAGAATTTATTTCATCTGCGTTCATATTCATTTGTTGCGAGAATGCAGCAGATAGTGTTTTTTCAATTTCTTCACGATTAACATTACCGACACTTTGCGAAACAATGGCATCTATTTGCTGCTTTGATGGAATGGACATCATCTTGATATACGCATCCGCTTTACCCTTCTGGTCAAGCTTTTCTATATATTTCTTAAGCTCTGCCTCTTTTTCAATATCGGTCATATTACCCTTTGACTCTTTAAAGGGTAATCCTGAAAATATATCAACATCGGGCGAATCAATTTGAGCCTTAACAGCATCGGTATCCTTTGAATTGTTAATTATATATTCGGTTAATTCTTTAGTGTAAGCGATTGAACCGGTAAGAATTGTAGAAAGCGAATCCTCTCGCGGTCTGATAATACCAGAAACCTTAATATCTATTCCGTTATCGTATAAGTATCTTAGTCCCGCTTCGGTGTCACGAAGATCAGTATATAGCTTTGTAGTTTCATCAAATTTATAACAGTCAGAGCCTAAAACTGTTCTGAATTTCATATCGCATATTTCTTCATACGACCATTTTTGTTTTTTAATTTGTATTTCTTCCTTGTTGAATGCCGCCTTTGTAACCTCGTTAATTTCCTCTTTAGTTTTAAGGCCCAACGCATAAAGAGTCATATCATCAATCTCGTTGTTTTCATCAACAACCAAAACAACCTCATTATATTCGGTGGGCCAACTTCCGTAAATAACATCATACTGATTTACAATAAGGTCATTTACAAGTCTGCCATCCTCACCTGAAAGCATTTCTTGCCATAAAACAGCTCCACCCGGTGCCATAGCGTTCATATTCATAAGGCTATTGTTTTCGGCAATGCCAAACATAGAGGTCATATCCATACCAAAGTTTTCAAGTAATATTTCCTGTAAAAGTTCTTGGGTGTCAGAACGAATAATAGAACCATCTACGTTCTTGGTGTAAATCAATAAATCCATATCATAGGTGCACTGAATACCATTTAACGCCTCGTACAAATTGCTTTCTTTATCTTGAGCCGCCTTTTCAATATATTTCTTAAAGGATTTAAGATCGTTTTCGTTTGCTTCCATTGAATTTAGCGAATTTATCATATCGTAAACCATTGACTTCTGATAAACCGCATCATTTTCGTGTTTATCTTGCGATTGCGCTTCGCCCATAAAGGTTTCAAGCAGAGTTCCCATATCAATGTGCTGTGCTTCAAGGGTTAAGGGATACGAAGAAAGTGTTTCTTCCTGAACCGTGTCAATATACATTGTCATACCTTGAGAAACGGCAAATATAAGCGCTATACCTATAATACCTATACTGCCTGCAAATGACGTCAGTAAGGTTCTTCCCTTTTTACTGATAAGATTTTTAAGGGATAATCCAAAGGATGTAAAAAGTGACATGGACGGCTTTTTCTCTTTGGATTTTTTTACCTTTTCTTCATTGATATTATCATTTGCGTTATTGATTTCATCTTGAGTAAGCGGTAATGAATCATCTGTTATAACACCGTCAAGCATACGGATAATACGGGTCGAGTATTGGTTTGCAAGGTCGGGGTTATGGGTTACCATTATTACAAGACGGTCGTTTGAAATTTCTTTTAATATTTCCATAACCTGAACGCTCGTTTCGGTATCAAGCGCGCCCGTAGGCTCATCAGCAAGAATTATATCGGGATTGTTAACTATCGCACGGGCAATAGCAACCCTCTGCATCTGACCTCCCGACATTTCTCCAGGTTTTTTATTAAACTGATTTTCAAGACCTACGCGTATAAGCGCATCCTTTGCCCTTTTACGACGTTCAGCCTTGGACACACCAGATAGTGTTAATGCAAGCTCAACGTTCTGTAAAACCGTCTGATGCGGTATCAGATTATAACTCTGGAACACAAAACCGATTGAATGATTACGGTATGCATCCCAATCGCGATCGTTAAAATCCTTTGTCGAACGGCCGTTAATAACAAGGTCGCCCTTGCTATACTGGTCAAGGCCGCCAATAATATTCAGCATCGTTGTCTTACCGCAACCCGAAGGTCCGAGTATCGAAACAAACTCACTTTTTCTGAAGCTTAAATCTATCCCTTTAAGTGCGTGTACTGTACCGTCACCTGCAGGATAATCCTTAGTAATACCTTTTAGTTCAAGCATTAAATTACTCCTTCTTACCTATTACATAATCATATATTTCTTGCATTTTATTGTCGAGTGATACTGCCATATTGGCGCACTGTAATAGCTCTTTTTCAATTATATTTTGGTGCATTACATCCTTTTTATAACGAATTTTATGCTCAAGACTTGCCCACCAATCCATAGAAATAGTTCGAAACTGAACCTCTACCTTCATATAACGCTTCTCATCGTGTAAGAATATAGGTATTTCTATTATTAAATGCAAACTGCGGTATCCGTTTGATTTCGGATTTTTTATGTAATCCTTAACCTCAATAAGTCTGACGTCATCCTGTTTTAACAACGCCTGACTTATATTGTATATATCGTCTGGGAAAGAACATATAACCCTAATTCCCGCAACGTCGTGTATGTGTTCTTCAATATTTTTAACAGTAAGGTCAAGATTTTTTCTTATAAGTTTATCTGTTATACTCTCAATAGATTTAATTCTTGTTTTAACCGTTTCAATCGGATTACGGTCATATTCCAAAGAAAGCTCTTCATTAAGAACGTTAAACTTTGTCGCAACCTCCATCATAGCACAACGGTAATACGCAATAACCTCTTTATATGATGACGAAAAATCGCGCAACCAATTTTTAATATCCTCTTTCGGAAGCTGTGAAATCAAAAGCTCTTCAAGATAATCATTTTTCATATTGATGAAAATCTCCCCAATATTATTTTACTATATATTACCACAAAATAATGCAACATATAATAACAAATTATGAATTTTTAAAAAATAAAACCGAAAGCATTTACCTTCGGTTTAAAATATTTCCTTAAAACCCGTCTTACCAACTACGGTAAGGTCATGAAACAGAACGGTTTTATAAACATCTTTACTGTATTCGTTAACGAAAAAACTGCTTTGTTTTAGGTTTATGCTGCTACCCGTTGGTATCTTTTTTGTCAGATTATCACGCGAATAGCATTCGTCACCGCATAAAACATAAATTTCCTCATTGTAATTTATTGTAACAATGCTTGAACCCAAACAGTGTCCGCCAATATGCTTTACGGTTATATTATCATTTATCTTACATTCATCATCAAAAGCAATTATTTTATTAGGCTTATTGGTTAGCGGTTTAGCACTAATCTCGCTATTATGAACGTAAATATCGGCGTTTTTATAATATTTAACACCGCCTATATGGTCACCGTGAGTATGGGTAAGTATTATATCGGTAATGTCATCGCGATTAACACCATATTCTTCCAGCAGTAAAACCGGAGAAACCAAATCAAACGTAGGAAATGCTTTCATTCCGTCGCATCCGGTATCAACAAGTATTTTTTTATTATCAGTTTTTAAAAGAAAGAAAAGTAAAGAAATCGGATATTTTATATTTTTGTCACCGTTTTCAAATACCATTGCTTCATTGATTTCGGAGCGACCGTACTGAAACGCGACAAGTTTCATATCACCTTTAATAACGTTTCACCCTCTGCTATATAATAGTCAGAAATTCGTTCAATTTCATCCTGATTATAATTGAACTTATCAAAAATTCCAACAGTTTGCATACCCAATGATTTTACAGTTTGCAATGCAACCAAAGAATCTTCAAAAACACATATTTCAGACACATCAACATCAAAATAATCCTTTGCTATCAAGAAAATGTCAGGACATTCTTTACCTTTGCCGATATCACCGCACGAAAAAATTTTATCAAAATATCCATGCAAATTACAAATATCAAGTACAATATCAATCAAGTGTGAAGCTGTAGCAGAGGCTACACACATTTTTATATCTGATTTTTTTAAAAAGTCCAAAAACTCATAAACGCCATTTTTGCATTTTACAGTAGTTTTATAAAAATCAATTAAAAACTGTGTCGCAAAATCAAAAAGATCTTCGCCGCTTTTAGCAATATTATATTTTTTATGTATAAGATACATTGCGTCTTTAAGTGTTAATGTACGGACTTTTTTATCATCCTCGTGTTCGGGTTTAAAGTTTTCATTATCTAAAAATTTTATTCCCATATCCTTCCACAATAAATCCCAACAACCAAGTGAATCCACAAGTGTTCCGTCCATATCAAAAATTGCTGCTTTAAATTTCATAACTCTCACCTAAATATCCAATAATTCTTTAAAATCATAAATATAATAGTCGCTAACTGCCTTTATATCATCTATGTAGTCATCTGACGATTTATCATAAACGCCGCATACCAACATACCCGCCTGCTTTGCGGTTTTATCGGCATTAAAATTATCATCAAGAAACAATATTTCATTTACAGGCTTACCAATTTTTTTAGCCGCTTCAACATAAATCTGAGGGTCTGCCTTTGTGGTGCAAAAATCATCACAAGACCATACATTATCAAACAAATCATATATACCTATACGCTTAAGACAAGCATCAAGCGTAGCATGTGGACTTGCAGTAAGCACATTTAGACTTGCACCGCTAGTCTTCAATTCATTAAGGGTACTGATAACATTTTCTTTAGCAGGAATATTGTACAAGTACTCGTGTAGCATATATTCCTTCATTGTAGAAATCAGTTCTTCTTCGGTTTTATCAACACCGATTTCTATATAGTATTTGGCAGTTCCGATAAGACCGAGCGGCGTAATAATTTTTACAATATCATCACCGTAACAAACACCGTTTTCATCTAAAATTCTAAGCATTGATGAAACGTATACGGGCATCGAATCAACAAGCGTTCCATCAAAATCAAATAAATATGTATTCATAATTTACCTCTAATAAAAAATTATTCTTCAAGATAGTTAAAGTTACAATGGGGACATTTTGGATAATCGATATCGTGTGACTTGTTGCATTTAGGACACTTTCTTTGCCAAATTTGATCTGCAACAGTTTCATCAGTTTCTTCGTTTTTTAAATTAGTCTTTTCTCTATAATATTTTTTAGCTTTTTTTAGATAGCCAAAACCTAAAAGCAGGAAAAACAGAGATATTACCAACATTATGATTAAAGTAATAACTTTATTTACCAAAGGAGACTCAATTAATCCAGAAGAATGAACATTAACATCTGAAAAGAATAAAAATAAGCCTAATACAAAAATAACGACGGAAGCCAAGAAGCAAAATATTGCTAACGGGGTTGCATTTCCCGGCGCGGACACTGTTGGGGGCACTTTACCCGTGCCAATATAATGTCCTGGGTTAAACATATTGTTTTGAAATTCAGCAACATCCTTAAAAGAGTCGTATTCATAATCTGAATTTTTGTTTTCACTCATACAACATCACCGACCTTTTGGTGTATTATAGCATAAAAGCGGTAATAAATCAATGCGAAGCATTGTTTTTAAATCCGTGGCAAAGCCACACATTTTCTCTTATCTCTTATCTTTTATCTATTATCTAGAAAAGTCACACATTTATTTTAGAGAATAGATAATAGAGAAAAGATAAAAGATAAAAGATAATAACAAAAAAAGCCACACGACGTGTGACTTTTCTTTTTGTCATTCGTGTCCGAAAAAGAACTGGGCGAAAAACCTAATTTTCTTTGAGATCAACTCTCCATATTAAGAATTTTCTTAAATTCAGTTATTAAAAAATCAAAATCTTCTTTGTCATAATAGTAATGTCCAGATTTTTTAAGTTTGTTCACCAAAACATTAGGCTTGTTTTCAAAATATTTTGCACATCGACTTGAAACCATTTCATCTTTTTCAGATTGATATACCAAACAAATTGTATTAAGCAAATTCACAGTTTGGCGAGTTCGACGGATTTTTGCAAACAACTCTAAAAACCTAGGTATCCAGCCAATATAATGAAAAGGATTTTTGTCCTTTTCTATACCGTAACACTTTTTTGCCGCCAATGCTTCATAATCATCCGAGCGAATTTTATCGAAATAAACCTTTAATGAATTGATTGGCATTTTAGGTTTTATCGACAATCGCAATGGAACTGCAAGAAGAAACAACTTGCAAACTTTTTTGTTTTTAATTGCCTGGTCGATTGCAAAGAGTGTTCCTAATGAGTGCGCAACAATATATATTTTTTCGTGTGTTAATGATAATTCATCTACGACAGAAGCAACCTGTGCCTCCCACTTTTTCATTGATGTCTTAGAAAAATCTTTAACGCTTTTTCCATGACCATCTAGTAGTAAATTATAAACCGAAAATGATTCAGGAACTAAAGAAACAAATTCATTAAAATGATTTGGCGTTCCAACAATTCCGTGAATAAACAAAATGACGATGTTTGAATTATCACATATCCTCACATATTCCTTATGTTCCACATCATCACCGCCTTAGAATTATTATAGCATAAAAGCTGCAAAGCCGCAATACTTCTTCACTATTCACTATTACTTCTTACTTTCCAAAAATCACGAATGCGAGTTTAGTGAAGAGTGAAAAGTGAATAGTGAAAAAGTAAAATCCCGAACGCTTTCGCATTCGGGATTTTTGGCTCTCCTGTTCGAAAAAGAACTGGTCAGAAACCCTTGATTTTACTGGGTTTTGCCCAGTTTTTCCTTACAAATTAATTATACCATAAAAAATAACTTTCCGCAATAAAAAATTGCAGAAAGTTATTTCATTTTATGTTACTTTTTTAAATTTATGCCGACTCTTCCTCGGGCGGAAACAGAGGCTCGACGATCTCTGCCCCACCCTTTATAAAAATTCTTAAATTGAGATCTTTTGTCACCTGAATGGAATTCACAATTCGGTGAATGATGGCATCATCAAATTCGGTCATTACCGGTTTTAACTGTTTTGTGTAATTTTCAATCCGTTCAAGTTCTTCCCTGGCTTTTTCGTTACACTTTATTTGTGTCATAAGCATATCCCGTCTTTCCCGAAGGTCTTTTATCCTTTGGGAGCAGTCGGCAATGGCTTCGGTATACTTATCCTTATTGCATTTCGACTGAATCGCCAGGTCGGCAAGCTCTTCGATACGGATCTGCTCATCGTGGATTCCCTTTTCGACCAAATACAATTCATCGGTATCCACATCCGAAGTGGCATAAATGAGTTTGCTTTTCAAAAGCTCGTATCCGTCTTCTCTCCCCTGCAGCACTCGGGAGATTGCACGACAAATAGCAGCTTGCAGGTTTTTCTCCTCAAGCCCCGTTGAAAAATCACAATATTTATCCTTATAGTCCAGTCGGCTGATGCAACGCCAATAGTGATGAACACCGTCTTTTTTCTTGTTGGTTTTACGGCGGAAATGACTGCCGCATTCCTCACAAATGAGCAGTTCACTTAACACATATTTTGCGCTGTATCTTCCTCGACAGGAAATAGTATTATCCGATTTACTGCGCAAAGCATTACGGCGAGCGAATTCTGACATCGCCGCTTTGAATATATCACGCGGAATAATAGCAGGATGATCGTTGACCACTAGGTATTTTGTTTTTTGTCCATTATTCATTTTTTTCTTCTTGGTTAGACAATCCACACAGTAGGTCTTTTGATACATAACGTCACCGCAGTACTTTTCATTTTGCAGTATGGCGTGAATCGATGTTGTTTGCCATGTGCTTTTGCCTGTGTAAGTCTTAATATTATTTTCTTCAAGCCATTGTTTAATTTGAAACGCACTTTTGCCGTCAAGATACAAATTGAATATCCATCGAATAACCTCGGCTTCGCTTTCCACGATGGTTATTTCTTTGGTAATCTTATCGCGGCGGTAACCAAACATAGTCATATTAGAGCAGTATGTACCGTTCTCCATCCGTTTTGATATACCCCACTTAACGTTGGCGCTGATGTTCTCACTTTCCGACTGCGCCATAACGCTGTAAATACCAATATAGGTTTCACTGTCTTCTTTAAGCGAGTTAATATTCTGCTCTTCAAAATAGATAGCAATACCCATCGCCTTAAGCTTACGCACAAAAGACAGACTATCCACGATATTTCTTGCAAAACGGGAAACCGATTTCGTCAGGATCATATCGATTTTACCCTTTTCGCAATCCTTTATCATACGAAGAAATTCATCACGCTTTTTTACCTGCGTTCCGGTAATACCTTCGTCAGCGTATACGTCTACAAAATCCCATTTTTCGTTGTTGGCAATATAGCGAGTATAGTAGTCCTTTTGAACGCGGTAACTGTTAAGCTGATCCTCGTCATCGGTAGACACACGACAATATGCGGCTACTTTCATTCGTTTCCCGAACTCAATGCGTGAGCTTTTACCGGCATCGGCAGGAATCTTAGTAACAACCCTTCTTCTTTCAGCAGTTTCAACCATTGTCGCGCACCTCCTCATTACCGATTTCTTTACCGTTAACAAAGCGGATGCGGATATTGCCATCCGGCTGAATGATAATAGCGGATACGGTCTTTTTCATAAACGGAATATCTAATGCCTGTTCATCCTCTGGCTCATATTCCGAGAATAAATCATAAAGCGCATCCGAAACAGCGGCGGAAGGGTCGAGTTCCATCTCCGAAAATTTGTCCGTCACGGTTTCGTATATCAGCTTCATAATCGGATGAAACATCGGGTTTGGCTGTATGATTAAATACTTTATCTGCCGTTCCTTAAGGCGAATATCCTTTGACGGTACATAGGTGCTTTCTCCCTTTGGCAGCATAATGAGGTACGGCTTATTTATAGCCGCATTCATAACCGTTTTTATCC
>JAXJYT010000235.1:0-1274 GCA_036306845.1 Acutalibacteraceae bacterium
ATTTAAAGGTTTTTAAAAATGATCAGGGAATGCACTTCGCATTGCGGTAAAGCAATCATTAAGATTTACTGTTTGTACCGCAAACGCGTGAACTGTAATCTCAAGATCAACCAATTCCTTCATATCTTCATTTGTCCAATACGAAGGAATATTCATCTGATTAAACAAGGTAACGCTTTCATCCTTTGGAAGCTTCTTTCTTATAAAGAAATTAAAATGATACTCATCATCAGAACGTTTTGGAACCTGAACCATGTAGAAATCATCATTATAAAGAACATCGGTAAATCCGTTCCATTCATTAAGCAAATGGGTGTCCTCTGATAAAATCTCGCCTGTAAAAAATTCTTCTATATCGATTTCATCATAACCTTCATATCCTAAAAGCTTATGGATGTCACCGTCACCGTCATTAATAACAACTTTAAAGGCAATCCACGCATCGTCAGTACCGATGTTGTGAATTGTCGGATCCTTATAGATGCTTTGTGAAGGAAATATTCTACCTATTTTACCGTAATCGTTAATAGTAGGTGCTGTATCACCGAAAATACGCGGTTTAGACGTATCTTCAATCAAATTTCCGGTGCCGTCTTTTTTTACAGCCGCCTCAGATAATTCAATTTTCACATTACCTGAGGTCATAACATTTCTGACTTCCCTATGTTCAGAAAAATATGCAATAGAAGTTGAAACAAGCATAAGCAGCAAAACAATAAGCAGTATTGCATTTATGATTAAATGTAACCTTGCTGATTTCATATTCTGCTACTCCCTTTCTTGTTTTAATATTTCCCAAGCATTTATTGGGTCGTCAATTGTTTCACGCTGTATAGCAAATGCCGTAATTTCTAAGTTCGGTTTGTTCACAATTTCTTTAAGCTTTTCTTCGGTTACAGTATCATAGACCAAAACCGCATTATCCTTAATAATCTGATAATCAATATCGGTATCGGTTTCGGGCGCCTCACGGTAGTATACGTTATTCACACCGCTAAGCAGTTGCCAACCATCCGCTAATTCGTAGGTCATATAATCATCGAAATCCGATGATTTTTTAATCTCTACGTAAAGCCAGCAAGCTTCACTTCCTGCCATTTGGGTTACGGTTGGATTTTTATTTATTGTAGCGCCCGGTATGATTTTGTATTCATTTCCCGTAGCTTCCTTAAGTCCGATTTTAACATTACCAAGTGTAAACGTATTGTTCAAGGGACGAGAAGCAGACATCAAAAAAGCGAACGTAGTACCAACAGTTACCGTAATAAACAGTG
>JAXJYT010000236.1:0-7261 GCA_036306845.1 Acutalibacteraceae bacterium
GTGTAGACCGGGCTTTTCAAGAAGGTCGCGTTCAATAATTGAAGAAATATTCTTGTGGTCGGCAACATGCTCTGCAAATACAACGAAAGCAACAGGAATATAAGCGGCTGCAATTGTGCCGATGTAAGCGCCGTCAATTTCTTTAACACCCTTTAAAGCGGTGAGGAATGTAAATTCAGGAACTGAAACAAATGTGCCGAAATCAACGCCGTTTGCCCAAAGAGCAGTGATAGGAGCAAAGTTGATTATTTTAAGCGCATCATTGCCGGTAGCGTTACCGATAACGGTGAATATTGTAGCTACAACATATCCCGCAAGTATACCGATAATGAAGGGAATGAGCTTTGTCATCTTTTTGCCGTAGGTAGAGCAAAGAGTTACGGTTATAAGTGTAACAAGACCGCAAAGGATGGCGATAAGAGTGTTGCCGCCTTCAACGTTCGATTTCTGAAGGTCGCCAACAGCGTTACCTGCAAGAGAAAGGCCGATGATGGCAACCGTGGGACCTATAACAACAGGGGGCATAAGCTTGTTGAGCCAACCAACGCCAACAAATTTAACAAGAATAGCGATGATTACATAAACAAGACCTGCAAGCGCGGCGCCGATAACCAAACCGGCAAAGCCAGCCTGTGCCGAAACTGCACCTGCAAAAGCGGCACCCATAGAACCCAAGAAAGCGAAGGATGAGCCCAAAAATACGGGGCTTGATGCTTTCGTAAATAAAACATAGATAAGTGTACCGATACCTGCACCGAAGAGTGCTGCGGCGATACTCATACCGTTGCCGATAATCATCGGTACGGCTATCGTTGCCGCCATAATTGCCAGCAACTGCTGGAATGCGAAAACAAGCATTTGACCAAATTTGGGCTTGTCTTCTACGTTGTAAACCATTTTCATAAGACGTTTTCCCCTTTATAAAAGATTTTTAATATATTAAAACGGAAGCTTGTCCCGATTTAACCGAATGTTTTCATGAAAAATCGTATATAATATGTATATCAGCCGAAAAGCTCAACCGAAGTAACCGCATCAAACGGAGGAATGCGAACGAAAATTCGTTCTGATTTAGATGTAGGAATATTTTTACCCACGTAGTCGCCGCGAATAGGTAATTCCCTGTGGCCGCGGTCTATAAGAACGGCAAGCTGAATAGCATCGGCGCGACCGCAAGCCTTAAGCGCATCCATTGCGGCACGAACGGTACGGCCCGTATAAAGCACGTCATCAACTAAAATTACCGTTTTACCCGTAATATCAAAGGGCAACTGCGGATTGTGAATTATCGGATCATCTGAAATGTGCTCAAGGTCATCACGGTAAAAGGTAATGTCAAGTGTACCTACAGGAATATCAATTCCTTCAATCTGCTTTATATTGTTGGCAATAATTTGAGACAGTGGAACACCCCTACGCTTTATACCGATAATGCAAAGGTCGCGACAACCGTCATTTTTTTCAACGATTTCATGGGAAATACGTTTAAGCGCACGGCTTACTGCCGATTCATCCATTAACGCTGCCTTGAAAGATGACATTTTAAACTTACCCTTCACCCGAATTTTTATATTTACCAATAAAAAACGCCGCTTTTGCGGCGAGATGACTTTTATATGTATATTACATATTATATATTATATAATATATTAATAAAGCACCTTGCCGGTATCGCTGTACCGTATTTAAAGGAGACACGTGATTTTTAGTTATAAATGCAAAAATTTATAACTTCCAACATAAAGTATCATACCACATCATATAGTTGTTGTAAAGTGTTTTTTATCTGAAAATATCCATTATATGCGATTTTGTGACGTAAAAACATACTATTGCACAAGTGCATACGCAAAGAATTGTAGGAATGCACAACCAAAATGTCAAAAAATGACAAAAAAGCTCAAAAATTATAAGGTTACAAATTTGTAACTATTTGATATGGCGTAATTTATGGTCAAATTTCACAAAACACACCCCCTCTTTTTGCCTTGACATTGTGATTTTAGGTGGATATAATAACCTTCGGTTTGAAAAACTGCGGCAAATAATGCCAAAAATAAAGGAGTCGTTAGATGCTTAAATCGATAAAAAGCAGTATCGCAAAGGTGTTGCCCTTGCTTCACAATCGCATACTGTTAGTAGCAGTGCTTGGTATTGCTTCAATCTGTGCGGCAGCTCTACTCGGATTTTCAATAAACACCATTCAGATTTTTGAAGGTGAAAATACAAAAACAGTTTACACCTTTTCTAAAAGCGTTGATAACGCAATGAACATTGCGGGCTACAGCGTTCGTGATTATAAGGTGTTAAGCACCGACGTTACAAAGCGTGGTGCGAAAATTTCTTTGGCTTACGCCTTCCCCGTATACGTTACTTCGGGTGAGGAAACGAAGGAGATTGTTGCAATTAAGTCCACGGTCGGCGATATTTTAAAGGATGCAGGTTATACCGTTGATGAATTTGATATGGTAGAACCCGCTCTTGATACTGTAATAGCAGATACTGCTTATATTGACTATACGAATATTGATTATGTAAGCGGAAGCTATACTGAAGCTATTCCCCACAAGGTTGAAACTGTGTATTCCAATAAGTATAAAGAGGGTACGCAGCAGCTTGTAGAGGGTAAGGACGGTCTTCAGCAGATAAATTATACCGCAAAGGTGGTAAACGGTGTTACCGTTGAATCGGTAATTGATAGTAAGGTTGTGCTTACTGCCGCAGTAAACGGTACTAAAACAGTTGGTACAAAAAAGGCTACGGTTATCACAAGCGACCAGATTAAGACTATCTCTACACTTACCCCTTCGGCGCCTATTGAGCTTGATGCTAACGGTATTCCGGTAAGCTATTCAAAAAAGCTTACTGTTCAGGCAACTGCATATACCTATACCGGAAAGAACTGCTCTACGGGTGTTGCGCCACAACCCGGATATATAGCGGTTAACCCCAAGGTTATACCCTATGGCACAAAGATGTATATAAGAACTCCGGACGGCAGATATATCTACGGCTACGCAGTAGCTGCCGATACGGGTGGGTTTATAAAGTCAAGACCTACAAACGTTGACCTTTTCTTTACTACAAAGGCGGCATGCTCCGCTTTCGGCAGAAGAAACGTTGAAATTTATATTTTAGATTAAAATAAAACTCTCCAACGATAAATCGTTGGAGAGTTTTGCTTTATACTGATTTAATTTTATCGGTAGAGTAGGTGGCAAAAGCAACGCTGCCAAACTTTTCTGATAAAATAGCTTTTAATGGAGTAAGTATAATATTTTCGGTATTATAATGTCCTGCATCAAAAACCGATACACCGTAATTTACGGCATCAATGAATACGTTATGCTTTACGTCAGCAGTAACAAGCGCATCAAATCCGCCCGATATTGCGTCGCAAAGGAAATCGCCTCCGCTGCCTGAACATACAAGCACACGGTTTATTTTTTTGCCGCTATCGGAATATCGTACGGCACCGTCAAGCGTTTCTTTAAGGTGCGCCGCAAGGATGTCGGCAGAAGCAAAATCACATTCACCGCTTCTGAGTGTAAAGCCGTCTGCAGCTGTGTATGATGTTATATTCAAAAGTCCTATTTTATCGCATAACGTTGCGGTTACACCGTCCTCTGCAATATCAAGATTCGTGTGCATTGATATTACAGAAATACCGTTTTCAATAAGGCTATACACCACACCACCCTTAAGAACGCTTTTAAGACCGCCGAATATTACGGGATGATGGGTAATTATAAGTGATATGCCCTGCGACTTGGCAAATTCTACAGCGCCCAAATCACAGTCAAGTGTAATCAGTGCACTGTTAACCGTAGCATTCGCATCACCCACAAGAAGTCCTACGTTATCAAAATCACAAGCGGTACAAAGTGGATAGCGTGATGATAAAAATTCTAATACATCACTAACTTTTATCATAGCTTCTTTACAAACGAATCCTTAAGCGCTACCGTACGGTTAAATACAAGTGAGCCTTCAAGGGAATCGCGGTCAACTGTGAAGTAGCCCTGACGCATAAACTGGAAGGTATCGCCAACCTTTACTCCGCTTAAAGAAGCGTCAAGCTTACAAGCCTTCAGTACCTCAAGCGAGTTGGGGTTAAGATTGTCCGCAAATGATGCGACACCCTCCTCATCACTCGGGTTTTCAACGTTGAACAAGCGGTCGTAAAGTCTAACCTCGGCGTCGATGCAATGGTTGGCGCTTACCCAGTGAAGCGTACCCTTTACCTTTCTGCCATCGGGTGTTTCACCACCGCGGCTTTCGGGGTCATAGGTACAGTGTACTACGGTAATATTGCCTTCACTGTCGGTTTCGTGTGAAGCGTATTTAATATAGTATGCGCCCTTAAGGCGAACCTCTTTTGCGGGGCAAAGGCGGAAATACTTGCCGGGTGGCTCTAACATAAAGTCATCCTGCTCGATATAAATTTCACGCGAAAATGTAACGGTGCTCTTACCAAGCTCAGGCTTGTTGGGATTTATATCAACGCTTATTTCTTCGCAAGTATCTTCGGGATAGTTATCGATAACGATTTTAAGCGGGCGTAATACCGCCATCGCGCGATCGGCATTTTCGTTAAGATTATCGCGCACGCACGATTCAAGCAGAGCGTAGTCAATTACGCTATACGCCTTGGAAACACCGATTTTATCAACGAACGCGCGTACCGCTTCGGCAGGATAGCCCCTACGGCGCATACCGCAAATGGTAGCCATACGGGGATCGTCCCAACCCGAAACCAAACCGTCGTTTACAAGCTTTAGGCACTTTCTTTTGCTTGTAAGTGTGTAGTTTACGTTCATACGCGCAAACTCAATCTGTCGGGGTCCGCCGACAATATCGGCTGCCTGTAGTACCCAATCGTAAAGCGGACGGTGATTTTCAAATTCAAGTGAGCAAAGCGAGTGGGTTACACCCTCTTTGGCATCACTCAATGGGTGCGCAAAGTCATACATCGGGTATACGCACCACTTGTCGCCTGTGCGGTGATGGTGCGCTTTGAGTATGCGGTAGATAATGGGGTCGCGCATATTGATGTTTGAAGATGCCATATCAATTTTTGCGCGAAGCACCATAGCGCCTTCCTCAAATTCACCTGCGGTCATTTTCAGGAAAAGCTCGCGGTTTTCTTCGATAGGTCGGTTTCTGTACGGGCTTTCAATTCCCGCTTCGGTGAGCGTACCGCGCATTTCGCGGATTTGTTCGGGCGTGGACTCATCAACAAAGGCAAGACCCTTATCTATAAGGCGCAGTGCACACTCATATATAAAATCAAAATAATCGGATGCAAAGTAAACGTTGTCCCAATTAAAGCCAAGCCATTTAATATCCTCTTTAATGGCATCTACGTATTCAACGTCCTCTTTGGTGGGGTTGGTGTCATCAAGGCGCAGATTGCACTTGCCGTTATATTTTTCTGCGGTTGCAAAGTCAATGCATATAGCCTTAGCGTGACCGATATGAAGATAACCGTTAGGCTCGGGCGGAAAACGTGTCTGAACACGGTCGTACACGCCTTCGCTTAAATCCTCATCAATAAAATCGTGTATAAAATTACCGGGCTTTAAAGCCTCATCTAAAATCTTGTTTTCTTCCATTATAAAACCTCTATCATATTATCTATACGTGCCATAATTCTGTCGGTTCCCAAAACCTGCATTATACTGCAAAGGTCGGGGGTGTTGCGGCGACCTGTAATTGCAATACGGAGTACTGTGCTAAGGTCACCTGCGCTTCCCTTGAAGGCATCGGGATTAGCCTTGTATTCCTTCGTGTCTGCCGCGAAGTTTAACTGCGGACAAAGCTCTTTGATACGGTCAAACCATCCTTGTCTGTCATCGGCTGCATCATAAACGGATTTGTAAGCTTTAAGAAATGCCTTGGCATCGTTTTTATCGATGTTTTCGGGCAAATCAAAACAGGGAACGTAGGTGTTTTCAAAGAAGTAAGCAAAATATTCCTTTGCTTCACTCCACTTTGCAATATCCTTGCGCGGCTTTTTGGCGTCATCACGGTCAATGGCAAGCATAGCGCGTGAAAAATCTTCATCTGCAGTAAGCATTGAGTAGAATTCATTGTCAAATTCCTTTGCCCAAGCAGTAAGCTTTTCGTAAACCTCGCTCGAACGAAGCTCGGCAATTTTACCCTTGCTTACATCGTTGAGCTTGTTTTCATCAAACAATGCGCCCGAAACACTCATTTTCTTAAGATTGAACTTAAAGGTGTCAAGCGGCGCGGTGGGGTTGGCGCGGCGCCAATCCTCAAAGTCGGATGCCGCAATGGTCATAAGATACTCAATAACACAGGTCGCATCATAGCCTTGCTCAGCAAAGAAGTGTACTGCTGCCTCGGGGTCCTTGCGCTTTGAAATTTTACGTTTAGCACCGTTATCAAGCTTCATAATGGGGGACACGTGACCGTATTTGGGAACACGGAAGCCTAAGAGCTTGAAAAGTTGTATGTGCTTGGGTACCGATGATATCCATTCATCACCGCGAAGCACGTGTGTTGTATGCATAAGGTGGTCGTCTATCGCGTGGGCAAAGTGATACGTGGGTATACCGTCGGATTTAAGAAGTACGAAATCCTCATCGTTTTCAGGCATATCAATTTTACCCTTTATTGTATCTTCAAAGGTGATGCGGTGGCTTTCATCTCCGGGTGAGCGAAGTCGGATAACGAATGGCTTACCCTCATCAATAAGCGCCTTTGCTTCCTCGTAGCTTATGTTGCGGTGCTTGGCGTATTCGCCGTGGTAGCCTGTCCGTACCTTCTCTGCTTCTTGCTTTTCGCGTACCTCTGCCAATTCCTCTGCTGTGCAGAAACAGGGGTATGCAAGGCCCTCGCGGATAAGCTTTTTAACGTATGTCTGATAGATTTCGGCGCGGTGACTTTGCTGATAAGGACCGTATTCACCCTTTTCCTCGGTGCCGCTGATAAAGCCTTCGTCAATCCTTATGCCAAAACGCCAGAGTCCGTCAATAATGTCCTCAATTCCGCCCTCAACCTCACGCTTTTTATCGGTATCCTCAATTCGTGTGTAGAATATACCACCCGTAGAGGTTGCGGTAATTCTGTTTACAAGTGAGGTGAACAATGTTCCAAGGTGCAGATAACCCGTAGGACTGGGCGCGATTCTTGTAACACGCGCGCCCTCGGGCAAGTTTCTCTCGGGATAAAGCTCCTCAAAATATTCGGGTGTTTTGTCAATATGTGGCAGCAGTAGCTCTGCTAATTTTTCATA
>JAXJYT010000237.1:0-2964 GCA_036306845.1 Acutalibacteraceae bacterium
ATAATAACGCTCGTCTGCGTGTTAGAAGGCTCATTCTACCAATCCTCCCACAACAACGCCGTTTTTAATGTTCACTTCCCAAGTTTCACCGTTTGCAAATGACGGAGTACCACCTATGTATCTACTTTCAGGCAAAGTAATTGTAACATCACCCTCACTTACTATTGTAAAATCAAAAGAACATATAAAATCAGTTTCGGGATATACGATTGTTAGATTTGATATTTCAGTATCGGCATAATATAAAGTGTTATCCTCTGTGGTTATGGTTGCGCCGTTTGAGAATTCAACCCTTTTAGGTACATAATCATCACCCTTTAAAGCAGGAATTTCTATTATATTACCGTTTTCATCCCTGATTTTAAGTACTGACATTTTAATCCCTCCTTACTTCCATCTACCTATTGCTCTTATACCTATTGAAATTTTGTAATACCAATCTGATGCTGTTGCCGTTGCCCTTAATAAATCAAAGGTTGCGCTTGTTGTGGTAGTTGCATTTCCATCGTGCATCGCAATAAAGCATAACGCATCACTTCTGATAAGCGTTTGATATTCTTGCGGTATTTCTATAAATTCAAATGGATATTGAATTCCGCCAAATTCAGTATCGGCAGTAAACAAGCTACCCCAAGCGGTTGTAAACTTAACGTTTGTATAGTCAACCTGACACCAACATTCTACCTTACCGCTATTCCACTTTTCCCAAGTCCATATACCCGTAACACCACGCTCAACGATATAGTCAGTGCTTATGGCGCTTATGGCATCTTGCATTTCATCCTTTGTTGGATAATCGGACAAATCGACGTCCACATCTTCGGGGTTAAAATTTGAAATCCGTTCATCAACATAAGCCCTTGTAGCGATTTGGCTTGCATCAAGCGTGTCACCGCTCGGGTCAATCTGTACATTACAGTCTTCAGGCATCGGACCGCTACCGACATACACGCCCGACGGACCGCGTTCTCCCTGCTCACCATTAAATACACCGCTATCGGCATCCGCTCGCACCGAGTTTGCTACGCCTTTTATTTCGTCCACCGCAGATATTATTTGCTGATATTCACTCGGTGTCGGCGGCTGCGCTACTTCACCTTCTATATATCCGCTTTCCTTTACACAAACAGTAACCGCAGGCGTAGTAATAACGCTATCCTGCTTTGTGCCAAAGACCGAAACCGTAAAATACGGAGCGCTTATAACCTCATGCGGTACGTAGCAACAACCGTTTCCAAGATAAAGCGGATTTTCATCAATCATTATTACGCTGTACGATTTTTGCTTACTATCTGAAAACACGGCGGTAACGTCATATCCTGACCATTCCTCATCAGTTTCAAAGCATATCTTCAGGTAGTTTGTACTATCGGCTACCGCGGTATCACCCGAAAGAATAAGCTTCTGACCTTTTACCTTTGCATAAATCATATTTATGCTCCTTTCTTCCCTACCGACTTATACGATACCACTTAATTTGCGACATTCACCGACAACAATAAAAAGCACCGCGTTTGCGGTGCTTTAAAAATTATATGATTATTTCTTTTTTATTCCATGCCTTAATGCTGAATTGTACCTTTTCGGTGAGGTTTTCATCGTTACGGAGTGTAAATTCTATGCGGCGGCTTTCGCCCTCATTCATAAAGAAACTATCATCACTTAAATACTGTACTGCCCAATCGTTCAGTGCCGTTATCTTTACGGGAAACGCGGGACTCTTGGTACACTCAAGCAAAACCGTACCAACAACACGCTCGTTTTCATAGCGGATACTTTCAATACTTGCGGTAAGTCCGTCATCACAGATTCTCTCAAGCTGAGGCATAAGCCATGGTCCGTTTTCGTGGGTAAGAACGGTTTCGTTATTGGCTCGGCGCTCTGCCTTAAAGGCGGCATCTTTCATGCTTCCAAGCACCATTGGCCAATAGAACGATTGCGATACTTTTTTATTGTTCACATAAAGAGCAGTATGCAGGAAGAAATAGGTATCCTCCCATTCGTTCGGTATTGTAAACTTTTTAGCCGAAAGCACGGTCTGATATGTATCGGCATCAATGCTGACCTCAGCTTCAAAGCTGGCGCAAGGCTTAAGGTCAGGTCCGTACACGGTAGTTACCGCCTTACCGTTCACCGATTTACCGCTTTCGTTAATTACACGGGCATCCAAATCTACCGTATCACCCGCGGCATATAAAAGCTCATTTAAGGCAAGGTGTATTTCTACATCACTGTAAGCATTCTTAACCGCATAGAACGGTGCTACGGCATCGCCAAGGCCGTCTACCATCTGAACGGCAACAGTAGGCCACGGGCGCTTGAACACCCACGGTAAAATACCCGCGGTAACGGGATACTGCTCACGCATAGCCTGCACCATAAACTGATAATATTCGTAAGAAGATATGCCTGTTGCCTCGCAAAGACGTGGCACTGTTACATTATTTATATCAATTATATGCGACATAGCAGGAATTTTCTTAAACAGTCCCCAAGCATCAAATTCACTGATATGATTTCCAAGTTCTTTATAATTATTAATCATATTATCACTGCCGAAACGGTCTATAGGGGTGTTGTATTCACGCTCGCTTATGAGTTTTTTTATTGTCTTGGCATTAGGGAAGGTATGTGTACCCGCCTCGCCGATAAAGGGTAAATTTTTATACATTTTGCGATACCATGTAGGTTCAAAACCGCGGTACACGTGGGCACTGCCCTTATCCGGAGTTGTACGAATCTGAACGCGCGAGGGGTCCAAATCCTCACATTCTCGTTGTCACACCCAAACGGTATGGTTATCTACAGCATAGGGGTTATTCTCGTTACCCGAACACTGTATTACCAAGGACGGATGATTGCGCAGCCGATACAAATACATACACTGTTGACACTTGAAAAGGTCCTTATCCCAAAGCGGACTTTCGTGATTTGAAATAAAACTATCCTGCCAAACCATAATAC
>JAXJYT010000238.1:0-15233 GCA_036306845.1 Acutalibacteraceae bacterium
AGCCTTACGACAAGCTTCCTTGAATGCCATAGAACCGGCAATCTTAAATGCCATTTCGGAAGAGTCAACCTCATGATAAGAACCATCATAAAGAGTAACCTTAACGTCAACAACGTTATAACCTGCAAGAACACCTGCGGGTAACGCGCCCTGAATACCTGCATCAACGGCAGGAATGAATTCCTTCGGAATTGAACCACCTGTTACAGCGTTGATGAATTCATAGCCCTTACCGGTCTCGTTAGGCTCAAGAATAATCTTAACGTGACCATACTGACCTGAACCACCTGACTGACGCTTGTACTTGGTTTCGTGGTCAACCTTCTGGCGAATGCTTTCCTTATAAGCAACCTGAGGAGCACCAACGTTAGCCTCTACCTTAAATTCACGAAGCAGACGGTCAACGATGATTTCGAGGTGAAGTTCACCCATGCCGGCGATAATTGTCTGACCGGTTTCCTCATCGGTGTAGCACTTAAATGTCGGATCTTCTTCTGCAAGCTTAGCAAGAGCAAGACCCATCTTTTCCTGACCAGCCTTCGTCTTAGGCTCAATAGCAACACGAATAACGGGCTCAGGGAAATTCATTGATTCAAGAATTACGGGATGCTTCTCATCGCAGAGTGTATCACCTGTTGTGGTGTTCTTAAGACCAACCGCTGCAGCGATATCACCTGCATAGCAGGTTTCAATGTCTTCTCTGTGGTTAGCGTGCATCTGAAGGATACGTCCCATTCTTTCGCGGTTCTGCTTAACCGAGTTGTAAACACCCGAGCCTGCATCAACAGTACCCGAATATACACGGAAGAAGCAAATTTTACCAACGAACGGGTCGGTAGCAATCTTGAATGCGAGAGCAGCAAACGGCTCTGTATCGGATGAATGTCTTTCCTCCGGCTCATCAGTATCGGGGTTAATACCCTTGATAGCTTCGATATCGGTAGGAGCAGGCATAAAGTCAACGATAGCATCAAGTAAAGGCTGAACACCCTTATTTCTGTAAGAAGTACCGCAGCAAATCGGAACCATTTCATTAGCAATGGTAGCCTTGCGGATAATCTTCTTCATCTGCTCAATAGTGGGTTCTTCACCCTCGAAGTACTTCTCCATAAGCTCCTCGTCCTGTTCAACGATGGACTCGATAAGCTCGGTACGGTACTTTTCAGCAAGTTCCTTCATTTCCTCCGGGATTTCCTCAACCCTTACATCCTTACCAAGATCATCGTAATATACGAGAGCGTTATTCTGTACAAGGTCAACGATTCCGCGGAATGTATCCTCGCTTCCGATAGGAAGCTGAATCGGAACTGCATTACAATTAAATCTGTCCTTAATCATATCAAGAACATGATAGAAATCGGCACCCATGATATCCATCTTATTAACGTAAATCATACGGGGTACACGATAATCGTCAGCCTGACGCCATACGGTTTCAGACTGCGGCTCAACACCGCCCTTTGCGCACAAAACGGTTACAGAACCGTCAAGTACACGGAGTGAACGCTGAACTTCAACGGTGAAGTCAACGTGTCCCGGGGTGTCGATGATATTGATACGATGGTCCTTCCAGAAACATGTGGTAGCTGCAGAAGTAATGGTAATACCTCTCTCCTGCTCCTGCTCCATCCAGTCCATGGTGGCGCCGCCATCATGAGTTTCACCCATCTTACGGTTAATACCCGTATAGAAAAGGATACGCTCAGTAGTGGTGGTTTTACCGGCGTCAATGTGGGCCATAATACCAATATTTCTTGTCATTTCAAGAGATACCTTTCTTGGCATATAAACCTCCCATCCGCATTAAAGCGGGTAACAAAAATATCAGTTGTTTAGAATTACCATCTGTAGTGTGCGAAAGCCTTGTTGGCTTCAGCAGTTCTGTGCATTTCTTCACGACGCTTAACAGCATTACCCATGCCGTTTGTAGCATCCATGATTTCAGCAGCAAGACGCTCCTTCATAGTGCGCTCTGAACGCTGACGGCTAAACATTGTAAGCCAGCGAAGTGCGAGTGTCTGCTTTCTTTCGGCGCGAACCTCGAACGGTACCTGATAGGTAGCACCGCCCTTGCGGACAGCCTTACATTCGAGCTGAGGCATGATGTTTTCCATAGCAGCATCAAAAACCTCAAGCGGTTCCTTACCGGTTTTTTCAGATATGATGTCAAATGCACCGTAAACTATCTTCTGAGCAACACCCTTCTTACCATCAAGCATAATGTTGTTGATAAGACGTGTTACCTTCTTTGAATTGTAGATAGGATCCGGTAATACATCACGTTTAGCAATAATACCTCTTCTTGGCACTATACTTCCCTCCTTCATAGTGATGATATCATAGGTACTCGAGTGACAAATTCCCGTGGTACCAAGCAAGGCGAATATAATTTATATATAAGCCGCTGCTTGTTTAACAGCAGAATAAGTCTACTACAAAAAAATTACTTCGCACCTGCTTTAGGACGCTTTGCACCGTATTTTGAACGGCTCTGCATTCTGTTGGCAACACCCTGTGTATCAAGTGTACCTCTTACGATGTGATAACGCACACCGGGAAGGTCCTTAACACGACCGCCACGGATAAGAACAACCGAGTGTTCCTGAAGGTTGTGGCCGATACCGGGGATATATGCCGATACTTCAATACCGTTTGAAAGACGTACTCTGGCAATCTTACGAAGAGCAGAGTTAGGCTTCTTAGGTGTAGAAGTTTTAACTGCAGTGCATACGCCACGCTTCTGCGGAGAATCGTTGTCGGTAGGCTGACGCTTCATAGAGTTGTAACCCTTAAGAAGTGCGGGAGCCTTAGCCTTCTTTTCGATTGTCTCACGACCGCTGCGAACTAACTGGTTAAAGGTAGGCACTATTCCATCTCTCCTTTCTTGAATTTTGGCGCACGAAAAACTACGCACATTTTCGCACGCTAAAACATAATAACACTAAAACCCCGATTTGTCAACAAAAATTTTGGACAAATCAGGGTTTTATTTTATACGGATTATTGGGAATTATTACATAAATGTTATTCGGGGACGATGCGGGCATCGTCCCCTGTGCTTTTACAATTTGTTTTATTAGTACATTCCGCCCTGTGCAGCAGCTGCAGCGGCTGCGGCATTGGCAGCGGCGGCATCCTCGGGCTTGTCGGCTACGAGGCTTTCGGTTGTAAGCACCATAGCGGCAACACTTGCGGCATTCTCAAGCGCCGAGCGTGTAACCTTGGTAGGATCAACGATACCTGCTTCTATCATATCGGTATAGATTTCGTTATAAGCATCAAAGCCATAGTTAACCTTACCGCTTGAAAGAATCTTATCTATGATAACCGAACCTTCAATACCTGCATTATATGCGATTTGGCGAATTGGTGCTTCAAGGCACTTAAGAACAATGTTAACACCAGTCTTTTCATCGCCTTCGGTTTTATTGGCAATATCACTAACGGCAGGGATAGCATTGAGAAGCGCTACGCCGCCACCTGCAACAATACCCTCTTCAACCGCAGCCTTTGTAGCTGCAAGGGCATCCTCGATACGAAGCTTCTTTTCCTTCATTTCGATTTCGGTTGCGGCACCAACCTTGATAACTGCAACGCCGCCTGCAAGCTTAGCAAGGCGCTCCTGAAGCTTTTCACGGTCGAAATCAGATGTAGTATCAATTATCTGATTCTTAATCTGCGCGATTCTGTCCTTTATGTCAGATGCATCGCCCGCACCGTCAACAATGATTGTGTTTTCCTTGGTAACCTTAACCTGACGAGCCTGACCAAGCTGATTTATGTTGGTATCCTTAAGGTCAAGACCAAGCTCTTCGGAAATAACCTCACCGCCTGTAAGAATAGCAATATCGCGGAGCATTTCCTTTCTTCTGTCGCCAAAGCCTGGAGCCTTTACTGCAACACATGTAAAGGTGCCGCGAAGCTTATTTACGATAAGTGTAGAAAGCGCCTCACCCTCGATATCCTCGGCAACAATTACAAGTTTCTTGCCCGACTGAACAATTTGTTCAAGCAAGGGTAATATTTCCTGAATATTGGTAATTTTTTTATCGGTAATAAGAATAAGCGCATCATCAATAACGGCTTCCATCTTATCGGAATCGGTTACCATATATGGTGTGATATAACCGCGGTCAAACTGCATACCCTCAACAACCTCGGAATAGGTTTCGGCAGTCTTAGACTCCTCAACGGTGATTACGCCGTCGGCAGAAACCTTTTCCATAGCCTCAGCAATAAGCGTACCGATAAATGCATCTCCCGAAGAAACGGTAGCAACACGTGCTATATCTTCGGTACCGGATACCTTCTTGGAATTCTCAACAATTGCGTTGATAGCGGTATCAACGGCGGTCTTTATACCCTTTTTAATAACCATTGGGTTAGCGCCGGCGGCAACATTCTTCATACCCTCTGCAATAAGAGCCTGCGCTAAAACGGTAGCGGTAGTTGTACCATCGCCTGCGGCGTCATTAGTTTTAACCGATACCTCTTTTACGAGCTGTGCGCCCATATTCTCAAAGGGATCATCAAGTTCAATTTCCTTAGCGATAGTTACGCCGTCGTTAGTAATAAGCGGAGAGCCATACTTTTTATCAAGAACAACGTTTCTGCCCTTGGGGCCAAGTGTAACCTTAACTGCATTAGCAAGCTTATCTACACCCGTTTGTAATGATTTTCTGGCCTCTTCGCCAAAGATTATATTTTTAGCCATAACAGTTTACTCCTTATATAAATTATTCAACAACTGCAAGAATATCTGAAATACGAACAATTGTATATTCTTCGTTGTCGAGCTTGATTTCGGTACCCGAATATTTAGATGCGATAACCTTATCGCCAACCTTTACGCTCATTGCGATTTCCTTGCCGTCTACCATACCACCGGGACCCACGGCTACAACCTCAGCAATCTGGGGCTTCTCTTTTGAAGCAGACGTAAGCACGATACCGCTTTTTGTGGTTTCTTCAGCGGCAGTTGCCTTAATTACAACATTATCTGCCAAAGGCTTGATATTCATAAATTTTTCCTCCTGAAAAAATAATTTACAATTACTAATTATATCCAAAGAAAATTAAAAGTCAAGTAAAGTCAAACAGTTTTAAACATTTGTTAATATTTTTTCCTTTATTCGTGTCGGTACGACAAAGGACACACCGTCCTCTACAATCTGGAAGGTCATATCAGAGCTTTCAAAAATCTCGCCGTCAAGGTTTACGGGTATAGGCATTTCTGAAGTAAATGACATCCTTTGACATTCTGAGAGCGTACAAAACGGCAAGTCCTTTATATCACCCTTTTTATACTTGCCCAAAAACCTTAAAATCTTAAAGCGTGATATTAAATCAACCTTTGTAAAATTAAGCATACTGTCAAATGGCTTTGCATCGGGCGCCGCCTTATAGCCGCCGCCATAATACGGAGCATTTGCAACAACGGCGAAAAGACAGTCAGATTCCTGCGGTTTGCCATCATCGACCGATATACTTGCCGTTATACCGATTTTTTGTAAAAATACCTTTACAATGGCAAGATTATATGCTAAAGGACCCGATACAAGCGGCAACCGCTTAAAGAGCTGCATATCGCGCGCTACCATAGCATCCATGCCGACCGAGCAATTATTAAGGCAGTAATAATCCCCTGCCTTTATAATATCCGTTTTAACGCACTCACCCTCAATCTGAGCGGGGATATTATAGAACTCTTCATAACCACTGAAGAATTTTAGAAAATCGTTAGCGCTTCCGCAAGGAATAACGCCAAGGCTTACGTTATCATATCCTACAATACCGTTAAGTATTTCAAAGCAAGTACCCTCACCGCCACAAGCGAACATACGGATACTGTCCCCCGTTTGCGCTTCACGCATAGCTATTTCGGTTGCCTGACCTTTATATTCGGTAACGATGATTTCGTAGTCGCCGCCGTTTTCTTTAAAATATTCATCTATCGAGGATTTAATATTTTTCTGTAGCTTGCCTTTTCCCGCCTTTGGATTTATGAAAAACAAATATCTCATAATTATTATCCTTTATTTTTAAAATACATAAACGTATTGCACTTTATCATTCCGTTATAAAGCTTACGACGTTTATCAGCCACCTGACCGAAATGCTTTTCAAATTCATCGTGAGGACTTATAATAAAGTACTTTTTGCCGTTTTCACGAACAAAGCGTTCACCCATTGTTTTATATAAAGCTTCCGCCGCGCGTACATCGAGCAGACGCTCACCGTAAGGTGGATTGGTAACAACTATAGCACGACTGTCGGGAATACTGAAATCCTTTACGTCGGCTATTGCCGCCTTGACGTATTTTTCAACACCCGCCTTTTTAGCGTTTGCCAAGGTTAACTCAACGGCATTTTTATCTATATCATAGCCCTGCGCCATAAACTCAATATTATGAAGTATATTATCCTGTGCGCGCATACGCTCTTGTTGCCAAGCCTTCTGATTTATAGAAGAAAAACGCTCAGCAGCGAAGAATCTTCTGAGTCCCGGTGCATTTTTGGTTGCCATAAGAGCCGCCTCTATAAGAATTGTACCGCTACCGCAAAATGGGTCGTATATTTTTGTATCGGGGTAAATACGAGCTAAATCGCACATTGCCGCCGCCAAGGTTTCCTTTAAGGGCGCATCGTTGCTGTTACGACGGTATCCACGCTTATGCAGTCCCTCACCGCTGGTATCTATCATCATAGTTACCTCATTCTTGCGGATTGAAAAGCGTACGCGGTATTCGGGACCCGTTTCACTGAACCATTTGATACCGTATTTAAGCGATAATCGGTCTACGATAGCCTTTTTAATTATCGACTGACAGTCAGGTATGCTGTGAAGCGCCGAATCAATGCTCCATCCGTTTACGGGAAAGGCATCGTCACGACCGATATACCGCTCCCACTCAAGCGCTTTAACATTATCGAAAAGCTCTGTAAAGCTGGTGGCACTGAATTGCCCTATATTTATAAGAATACGCTCGGCAAAACGGGAGTTTATGTTTGCGCGTGCAAGCATATTATCATCACCCGAAAGTAATACCCTGCCGTTTTCCGCGTTTACGTCGGTAAATCCCATTCTGCGAAACTCATCAGCCGCAATACTTTCTATACCGAAAAGACACGGTGCTACCATTTTTATATTATTCATTCAATCACTTCACTTCTATGTCTTGTAACGTGGCACCCGATATTAACCGCAACGGGTAATCCCGCTATATGCGTGGGTGCATATTCAATATTAACGGCAAGCGCCGTTGTGTTTCCGCCAAAGCCCTGCGGACCGATATCAAGCGCGTTGATTTTTTCTAATAGTTCGTTTTCCAATTCACAATAATAGTCATCACTGTTACGCACGTCAATGCTACGGCAAAGAGCAAGCTTAGAAAGATAAGCGCATTGCTCAAAATCACCGCCGATGCCAACGCCGATCACCATAGGCGGACAGGGATTATTAGAGGCACGTTTTACTATTTCAAGTACCGCATCAATAACGCCTTGTCTACTGTGAGCAGGAGTAAGCATTTTTATGCCACTCATATTCTCACTGCCAAATCCCTTGGGTGCTACCGTTATCCTAATGCGGTCACCTGATACGATTTTCGTGTGTATAACGGCAGGTGTGTTATCATCGGTATTAACGCGGCGCAATGGGTCTGATACAACCGATTTTCTGAGCAGTCCGTCATGGTAGCCATTTTTTACACCGTCATTCACCGCATCATAAAGGTCTCCGCCCGTAAGATGTATATCCTGACCGATTTCCAAAAACACAACCGCCATTCCCGTATCCTGACAAACGGGTATATCGAGCCGTGCAGCCGCATCCATATTTTCACACAAATCACAAAGCACCGATTTGCCGAGCGGGTTTTGCTCGCACCCTACGGCATTTTCAATAGCACGTTTTATATCATCGGGCAAAATTTTATTTGCTTCAATACAAAGTCGCGCTACCGTATCGCTGATTCGTGATACATCTATTTCCTTCATTTAATATTCCTCACAATAAAGGCGGCTTTCCACCGCAGATGCGGCGAAAACCCGCCAAACAGTTCTTATCGCACCCCACCGCCGCGCTTTGTACGACGGGCTTCGGGATTTTTTCTTTTAAGGTCTGAAAACTTTTCATCGCTTGTTTGCTTAAAACGATTCATCATATCTTCAAAGCTTTCGCTTTCCTGCTTTTTAGGCATCCAAACATAAGAACTATCCGGTTTAGACGGCTCTTTTGGTTGGTAGGGCTTACGCTCACGGCGAGGAGCCTCCCCACCCTCACGCTTTTCGGGCGGCAAAGCCTTTTTTATGCTTAAAGAAATTTTCCCATCATCACCGATTTCAAGGATTTTAACCTTTACCACATCATTTTCTTTAACGTGCTCACGAATATCGTTTACATAGGTACGGGCAACCTCAGAAATATGTACCATACCCGATTTACCTTCCCCGATATCTACAAAGACACCGAAATTGGTAATGCCGGTAATCTTGCCCTCAACAATATCTCCTACATTAAACTGCATAGCCCCTTGCGTTCCTCCTCAAAAATATGCCTTAGTTTCCAAGCTTATCTTCCTTATATATTTCTTCGTTAGGAAAGACATAGCCTAATTTTTCACGTGCCGCGCGCTCAATAATCTCCTCATGTGAGCCTTCTTCAAGTAAAATTCTTAACTCACCATTGCGGATTTCAAGCGCCTGCTTTTTTTGCTCCAACAATTCTAATTCCTTGCGTCCTTCATTAAGTGTTACCCAAAGGTTAGAAAGTGTTGCAATCATATAAACCGAAACGCCAAGTACGATAAGGCGCACAATTATACTCTTTTTACGTTTGACACGCTTAGCCATACGCCTAATCCCCCATATTTCGTTTATTTTGTTTAGTATACAACAACTGCCTTGTACTTTTCAAGAGTTTTTTTAGTGTTTTTAAAGCGCACTCCGACTTTTTCAGTGATTTTTTTAAAAATCGCATTAAATAATCGCCAAAACTAAACAAAAATTTAAGAATATAATAGCCAAGCATTCGCAAAAAACGCACAACAAATGACAGTAAAAATGTAACGGGAATAATCAGAACACGCGAAAGTGTAACGCGGCATAGTACAAAGCCTAAAAACGCGCAAACAAGCACGTATCCGCGTATTTCACCGTTTGTACGCGCAAGCAGAAAAAGGAAGACTGCAAAAGCGCTTATTATAAAATAAAATATGTCACCTATAAAGATTGCGACTGCGCCACTGCCCATTGCCCTGCGGAACGCCCGCAGAACATCATAGCACACACACAGTATCATTCCAAGGCAAATTGAATACACGACTGTTAAAAGCTGATTGCCAACACTTATTTCCCACATAATTATCTGAAAATTCGCGAAATAAAGCCGCCTTCGTTACTGCTATCCGCCATATATACTGTCGCATGAAAATTCCCTGTAGCGGTAAGGTCACCCGTTTCGGTATTAAAGCTTTCAATTTTAATACCCTGTCCCTTTACGGTAAGCTTACCAAGCGCGGTATTAAGCAGTAGCGTTTCGTCATCAAAGGATATTACGTCCTTTATTCCCGATGCAATAAGTCGCTTACGGCTTTCTATATATAAGTTTTGTATGACATTATTCTTTTCTTCCAAAATAAAACACCCCTTAATACATACTATTAAGAAGGTGTTTTAGTTATTCTATTATTCTGTAAAGAAGTGCGGCATCATCCTTGCGGACAGTTTCACTTATATCGGTTACCTGCACCTTAACGTTACGTGCGCCAAAGGATATTTCAATAATATCGTTCAGCTTAACGTCATACGATGCGCGTGCCGCCTTGCCGTTTACCGCTACCCTACCTGCATCGCACGCTTCATTTGCAATTGTACGGCGTTTTATAAGGCGCGATACCTTAAGATACTTATCTAAACGCATATACGCTCTCCAAATAAAAAGAATTTGAGCCGCCCAAAAAGGCGGCTCATTTAAGTAAGGTTTAATTACTTAATAGCATCCTTGAAAGCCTTGCCAGCCTTGAATACGGGATTCTTGGAAGCGGCAATCTTCATAGCAGCGCCGGTCTGGGGATTTCTGCCGTCACGAGCTGCACGCTCACGAACTTCGAAAGTACCGAAGCCAACGAGAGCAACCTTATCACCCTTCTTAAGAGTATCGATAACGGAATCGATTACTGCTGCAACTGCCTTTTCAGCGTCAGCTTTCTTGAGACCTGCCTTTTCTACAACTGCTGCTACTAATTCTGACTTGTTCATTTTCTGAACCTCCTAATTATTTTTCAAGCACCGTAGTGCAACGCGCTACATCTTGAATTGCTTGAGTTTTTGTTCAAGCTTACTATATATTTTTACCATATCTACAACAAAAAATCAATATCTTTAAGCACAATTTTCACTTTTGCTTAAATTGCATCAGATAAATTTGTGCAATTTTGCTTAATTTATCGTATGATTCTACACTTTTTACATATTATTAGTAACTTTTCACCTTTAGGTAAAGATAGCACATCTTCTGCTTCTAAGGTGCCAAGTGCCACTAAAACCACAATATATACTACTGCGGCAACGGCAATTTTGAGCACGGTTTCAAGCCTTCCATCAATCGGAATCGGAACAAAAAATGCCGACGCACCGCATAGAAAAGCGGCTATAAAGGGCTTCAACAATGTCTTATATAGATTGGGTACAATACCCGTGAATTTTATAAGCGACAGAAGATTTGCCACGAATATAAACATATACGATACAAGCGTACCGATTGCGGCGCCTTTAATGTTGATTGTGGGTATACCAACCGCAACAAAGTTAACGATAACCTTAAGCGCGGCACCTATTGCCACGTTTCGAAGTGATATCTTTTCCTTACCGATTGCCTGAAGCATACTTATCATCGGTATCGCAAGTCCCGCAAAGATTGCGGTAGCGCCGTAAATGCGAAGCATTACACCGCCGATTTCAACAGATGCCACCGTATTATACATAAGCTCCATAATAGAGGGTCCCACGAACACAAAGCCCATACCGACCGGCGTTGCAATTACGGCGGTAAATTTCATTGTTGATTCAATATTGCGCTTTAAAAGGTCCTTTTCCTTACCCTTTGCCCAACAGGATGCAATTACGGGCAGTGCGCTTACACCTAAAACCGAAGTAATGGTAGGAACCAGATTATAAAGCGTAAATGCCTTTCCGCGCACACCGTAAAGGAACGTGGGTATTTCGGTATTCGTAAGGCTTGGCAGATTCTTCGCCGCCTGAAGCAGATTATAATCAGAAATGGAGGCCGCATAAAGCTCACGGATAGTATCTGCGTGGATATCCATCATATTTTTAAGCTGCCACTTTACCATAGATACGTCTACAAGTGAAGATACACTGTTAGCAAGAGATGCAAGCACTACGGGAATTGCAATCATAATAATTGCCTTGGCGGTAGCTCTGCTGCTCTGCGGTTCGGGTGAGTTTTCTAATTCCTCATCTGTAATGGCATCGCCCTTCAGCTTATAACGAAGTGTCAAGAAGGTAGCCGACGCCATACCGCCAATCATAATACCAAGCATAGCGCCTGCGGCGGCGAGGGCGACATCACCCGATATTTTCATTATGATATAGGCAAAGCCGTAACCTAAAATAAGCTTACCAAGTGCCTCAATAACGTCACTTGCGGCTGTGGGATACATATTACGAAGTCCCTCGTAATATCCGCGATAAGCCGACATTATACAACAGAAAAACAGTGCGGGAGCTATAGCAAACAGACTGTATATGGTTTTTCCCGTAGCATCCGTAAGTTTTACAAACGGATAAATGAGCAATAGCATTACTACGAAGCCCGTAAGACCGGTTATAATAAATATTCGGCGTGTTACCTTAAGGCTTTTACGCACGTCACGGTATCTTGCGTTTGCCATATGTTCGGCAACTATTCTTGATATTGCAATAGGAAGTCCCGCCATTGCGAGTGTATAGATTGGCGTAAAGAGTGCATACGCTGAATCAAAATATCCAAAGCCCAAATCACCGATAAGGTTTGAAAGGGGCAATTTAAATATTGCGCCAATAATTTTAACAAGCATAGTAGAGCAAAGCAAAATTATGGCACCGTATTCAAAGCTTTGTTGTTTTCTTTTCTTTTCGGGCATTTTATTTCTCCTTAATTCCCTTAATCACGGCTATTAAACATTTAATAAATATTGATGAAAGTGTATCGCCTTCGTTGATATTCATATCGCGATAGCTTTCAAGTGCCGATTCACCCGCATCATCGGAAATTCTTCTTACTGATGCAAAAGGTATATCTGCCATATCGCACACCGAGGCAATAGCGGCGGTTTCCATATCACAGCTTGTAGCGCCGAAGGTTTGTGATAAAAAGTCACGGTCGGCGCTATTGCATATAAATCTGTCGCCGCAAACGGCAGTTCCGCGGCACAAATCACCTATTGCGCCGAGAATACATTCGGATATGTAGCTATCGGCATCATAGATATACTTTTGAGAAGGCTTTTCACAAGGTTTATAGCCAATAGCCGTCAAATCAAAATCATGTTCTAAAAAGCGGTCGGGCAAAACTATTTCACCCCTACGAACACCGCTTACACCGCCCGAAAGACCGTAGTTCAAAACTGTGTTTACGCCGTTTTGAATAAGATACATTGCGGCGGTGGCGGCATTAACCTTACCTATTCCGCAATGAACACAAACTATTTGGCAACCGTCAATATAAAAGCGTACTGCTTTACGGTTATAATAATCAAACTGCTCGGCATCATAAGCCTTTACCGCATCTAAAAGCGGCAAGAACTCATCCAAGTCAGCAACCACGACACCAATTTTAAATTCCATTTAATATTCCTCTATTCTATAGTCACCTTTGTACCGCAGGCATTGCAGTAAACCGAATTTTCGGGAATTGCTACACCGCAATTCGGGCATATACGGCGGTTTTTAACACTTTGAATTTCGGCATTAAGGCGGTTGATTTCATCGCTTTTTTCCTTTATTGCATTTACGAGCGTACTAACCTCTTCACTAACATCCTCGGCATCCTTTACCTCGGCAAAATAAAGCTTACCAAGCGCCGCAAAATCCTTTTCACGCTTGGATTTAAGTCCTTGAATATCAAGCTTCTGCTTTTCGGTTACAACGACCTCCTCGGTCTTTTTGTAAGCGGCATCAAGCACCTCTTTCGTTTTGTTTAATGCATCGTCAAAAAATCCCATAATATACCTCCGTTTTTAATTTCCTATAAATTCGCGAATTAAAGCGTCACGTGGCACCAGTGAGCTATCAATATCCGCAAAGCGTTCAAGTGCATTTGCAGTTTTTATAAAATAATCGTAACAGGGTGCGTTGCGGTCCACCTTACCGCGTAGTCTGCAAAAGCGCTCACGGTAAACACAAAGCTCATACGGATGAAGCGTAATAAGCTTTACGTCGGCATTACCCTTAAAGCAATAAAGATACTTTGACTCACCCTCAATTACGTTGTTCCAAAGCTTTAACGTATCATCGGGTGTGGCACCGCGAAAGCGGTCATCACGAAGTATGCGCCGTATAAGCCGTATTTGTCGGCTTGAGAGCAGCTGCTCACCGTTTTCAAATTCAACGGGTGTGTTTACGCTTATATAAATCTTAAATATATTTTTTCTATCCACCAAATCGGCAATTGCGGGATTCATTGCGTGAAGTCCCTCAACAATAATGATTCCGCGTTCACCTATGTCGATATGGTGCATTTGCTCATTCCTTGACCTTGTTTTAAAATCATAACGCGGCAGGTCGGTTTTACCGCAAGCTATGATATTGTCAAAGCACCTCTTTATAAGCGCAGTATCGAGCGCATTCACCGACTCAATATCAAAGCTGCCGTCGGGCAATTGCGGCAGTTCTGCATAAGGCAAATAAAAATCATCAAGCGATACCACCGCCGTTTTTTCATCATAAGCGTGAAGCCGCTCGCAAAGCAGATGTGCGGTAGTTGTTTTTCCCGAACCCGAAGGTCCTGCTATTGCAACAATCTTTATATCATCATTATCAGCTATAGCCTTTGCCAGTGCATCTATTCTTGCATGGTATTCCTGCTCACATTCACTTATAAACTGCTTGGTATTATTCTTAGCATTATTGTTTATAAGCTCCAAAGTGTTTATCATAAAATTCGCCTATACCCTCTTTCCTTTGGATTTGCTCTTCAAACCTTCCAATGTATTCATAAGGATATTTGAAGTTGAATATACGCGATATATCGCCCGTATCATAAGCCTTGAGCTTTGTAACAGCCGATGCACCGCATGCAAGTATTGTATGGGTTTCATCCATAATATATACGTTATAAAGTCCCTCAAAGCCTTTTTTTGCATATCCTACGTTTTCAAGGTTGCCGACCGTTTTGCTTTGCCTATACATATAATACGGCAGAATTCCCCGCTCGGTGAGTGTTTTACGCGCTGTATCGACCATAATTGCCGCCGTACGCCCTGCCTCAAGCTCCGGAAAATCGCCATGGGCATTAAGCGTTGATGCACGCTTCATAGATAAAGCGTGTACCGTGACGCTCTCGGGGTCAAGAGCTATAATACCATCAAGAGTTTTAGCAAAGCTTTCTACAGTGTCGCACGGAAGCCCTGCAATAAGGTCCATATTTATATTATCAAAGCCCATACTGCGCGCAAGGTTAAAGGCGTCCACCGTTTGCTGTGAAGTATGATTTCTGCCTATAGCTTTCAGAACGTCATCATTCAGTGTTTGCGGATTTATACTTATCCTCGTAGCGCCGCACTGCTTTATGACTGCAAGTTTTTCGGCGGTAATGGTGTCGGGCCTTCCCGCTTCCACCGTAAATTCACGCACTGCCGACATATCAAAGTTTTTCCTTACCGCCGAAAGCACGGTTTTAAGCTCATCCGCAGAAAGCGTTGTCGGTGTACCGCCGCCCATATATACCGTTTCAAGCTTTAAGTTATTCTGCTTTGCAATCTTAGCGGTAATTTCAAGCTCCTTTAAAAGATACTCCACATACTGTGGAATCATATCCTGTGCGCGTTCTATAGAATGTGATACAAACGAGCAATACGAGCATCTTGACGGGCAAAAGGGCACCGAAAGATAAAGACTGTAAGACATTGGACTTGAAAGCGAAATAATTTTATTTTCACCCTCATGCGCTTCCTTGCAGAGTGAAATCTTATTGGCATTTGCGAGATAATCCGCACAAAAAGCTTTTTGCG